>JAYTNK010000703.1:0-7781 GCA_043748375.1 Cytophagales bacterium | reverse complement strand
ATTTGTGAAAACGCTCCTGCAAAACTATCAATCTCTATTTCGTCTAACTCAAGCTGTACTTTATACGGTTTGTTTTTCAGTTCAGGCCCTAATGAAAGTATCGTTTCTTCTATGTATGTTTTGAGATTAAAGGCTCTTTTCTCCTCGCTTGACTGCTCTACCGCCACTCGTTTGAAACTTTGTACCAAGTCGGCAGCTCTGCGAAGGTTGGTAAGTAATATCTTACTTCCTTCAGTAGCCACTTCGAGGAAGTCTGTCATATCCTTACGTTTCATTTGCCCACTTTCAAGAATTTTGGCGAACTCTTGCGTTTTACTGTCCACGCGTGAGGCAGCCGTTACGCATATACCTACAGGCGTGTTAATCTCATGGGCTACTCCTGCGACTAAACCGCCAAGTGCTGCCATTTTTTCTGATTCTACGAGTTGATCTTGCGCACTATCGAGTTTAGTATAAGTTTCCGCATTTTTCAAGGCAATCATTACATACGTAGAGAGCGTAGTGAGCGCATCAAGGTCGCGTATATTATAGGCATCTTCTGTTTTGCTGTAGACACCAACTGCGCCTTTTGGTTTACCATTTTCAAACAGCGGATAATAAAGCATAGCATGGTAGCTTTGTCTCATGGCATAATTATCCAAGTCGTAAAGTTGTAAATCAGCCCGTTTATTGATGGTTATAGAGCGTCCTTCTTTTGCACAAAGTACAGCAGGATTATTTTCCTCGTTCATTTTTAGGCGGACGAGCGGTTTTTTTGTGCCACTTTCTATGTTAAATTTATAAACCAATTCACCTGTTTCTTCCTCAAACTCGAGTACACGGAAGCTGTCAGCAGTCATGAGTTGGGTTGTATAAAGATAAAAATTATCAAAGATTTGGTTTATATCCAAACTTGCCGTAATGGTTTGTCCGATTCTACTTAAGATGGTAACTGTTTCATAAGACCGTTTTAGCTCGTCTGCTTGTTCAGAAAGTTCGGCAGCCAATTTCTCCACGTTATCGCGTTGCGAGATGATTTCTTCTTGGCTTTGCAAAAGTTCCTCATTCGCTTCGCCAAGTTGCCCATTGCGCATTTCAACTTCTATTTGTTGCAAAAGTACTTCTCTGTTGGCTCGTTCTACTTCTTTATTTTTATTTTCGAGTTCAAGACTGCGTTGCTCTATTTCTTTATTTTGGTCTTCTATTTTGTTGTTTTTATTTTGTAAATCTTTCTTTTGGGCTTCTAACAAGTTATTAACTTTTCGGAGGTGGACAAATGCAAATACCAAACCTACTGCAGCGGCCATTACAATAAGCATAAATAAGATAACGGCATAATTAAAACCGTTTTGAGAATCTGCTTGCCCATCCAAGTAGCGTTTTATTAATTTAGAATTACTAAAACCTGTGTTTTTTTGCTCGCTATCTAAGGCTTTTCGGGTATATTTCAAAGCTTTTACGTCATTATCTCTGTCAAAATAAGCACGTGCTGTATTATTAGCTGTATGTGCGGCTTTGCTGTCATTTCCCAATGTTACATATAAATCGTATGCTTTTTCGTAATACTTAGCAGCCGAATCGGCATATTCTTGCTTCAGATACAGCACTTCCCAAAAAAATGCGCCATACATTTCAAAACCGTTTGCCAACTCCTCTTTTGAGCCCGAAGCCCTCATGATTTTTATGCCTTTTTGAAAAGCCGACATAGCTTCTTTAAAGCTCTTGGTTTTATTATCTTGAAAATAGACAGTACTTCCTAAATTAAAATAGGCTCTGCCTATACCTTTACTATATTTTAATCTTTCAGCTACAGGCAAGGTTTCATCTCTTGTAAGTCCGAGTGCCATATCCCAAAGTTTCGCTTTGATGAGGTGGGAGGCAAGTTCGTTCTGCGCGTCTATTTTGAGTTTAGGTTTTGATTGTAAGCCAGGAATAATAGCTTGAAGACTATCTATTTCACGGCATTGAGCGATTGATTGTACCGTATTTCCGATATAAAGAGCCACACATAGTAAAAGTGCGAGTGTTTTTTTCATAAGAATTGGTGTTATATAACAATATTTCTTTTACAATTCAAAAGCCAAAACGGTCAAATCATCTCGGATTTCAGCCTCGTTTCTGTGTGTTAGCCAACGTTCCATGAATACGGTATATTGGGTAGGCAAGTCCACATCTTGTGTGTGCAGTTCTTGTATCAATTCATGAAATTTACCACTACCAAATTTACGTTTTTCAGGATTAGGCGTATCAGCGTAGCCGTCTGTGGTAAGATATATCCGTTCTCCTTTTTTCAGATGAAGCACATTGTTTATAAATAAAGGAGCTTCAGCTTGTATGCCTCCTATATATTTGCTATCGCCTTTCATGGTTTTGATAGTACCTTCTTCGCTATAATAAATAGGGCGTTTAGCCCCCGCAAATACGACTTCTGACTTTCCATCAAGTTGTTTTGATATGCGGCATAGGCAAATATCCATGCCGTCTTTATTCTGCGATTCGCCCTGATTCAACCTACTATAAATACCTTCGTGTAGATTGGACAAAATTTCATTAGGTTCAAATACCCGCATATCCTTTACAATTTCGTTCAGAATATCATTGCCTACAGTAGAAAGAAATGCGCCTGGCACCCCATGCCCTGTGCAATCGGCTACAGCAATAAATGTTTTTTCTTCTTGTTGCATCAACCAATAAAAATCTCCTGAAACAATATCTTTTGGCTCATACATAATAAAATGTGCGCTAAAAGCACCTTCAAAATCCGTTTTACTTGGGAGCATAGCTGTTTGAATCGTCATCGCATAGCGAATACTATCCATGATTTTACCACTTTTTACTTCAAGTTCGCTCTTTTGCGTTTGAATTTCTTTGTTTTGTGTATCTAATTGCTGATTACTTTCCGATAGTGAGTTTTTGGTAATTTCAAGTTGATAGATGATTTTCTTTCTACGTTGATTGGCAATGAAAGTCAAGATAGTAATGGCTGATATTACTGCCAAAATGCCCGCCAAGCCAATCAGGAATATGCGACTGTTCGCTATTTCTTGGTCAGCTTTAGCTTTTAGCCCTTTTTCTTTGGCTTCATTTTCGGCTTTTAGCTGATTCAATTTGGCTGCTTCCGCCTTTGCCTGTTCCTCCAATGCCTTTTCCCCTTTCTCTACGGCTAGGTTTCTTAACCCAACCAAACTCGTAATGGTATCGACTTGGATTCTTAAACTTGCTAATTCGCGGGATCCTTCAACAACTTTTTTAGTTTTTTCATTGGCGATACGCTCATCTTCTATTTTTACCGCATCTGCGATTCTTAATCTCTCTTGGAGGTCTGCAATGGTTTTTTGACCCTCTTTATCTGGGAGATAGATAATTTTCTCTTTTGTAGGTGTTTCTTCACTCGGCTTGCCTGAAGTAGCGGCATAGTCAGCAACAGCTTTGGTTAAAAACGCATCAGTTGCGAACAATTTTTTCTTATAGATACTACTTGTATTAATTTCATATCGCCAAGCCGTTCCTTTTTGTACTAAGTTTACATCACTACCTTTTTCTGCAAAACCTATTTTTTCAGTAATTAATAAGGTAGGCTTTGCACCTATGGCATTAAATACGCTTCCTATACTAAGTGGCGTATCTTCTGTAAGGTAAATAATAGGATATAAAAAGGCATTTATTTCACTTACGGAGGTTATTTGTTTTATTTTGACTCTTTTGTCTTTTATAGTCTGCGAACCCATGCTAAGTATGAATGCATCTGTAGTAGTTTGACTGGCTACTATGCCTATAGTAAACTCTTCGCCTTTTGTTACATTTTGAGGAAAAGTAATACCTATGGCTATTTTTTTAATAAGGTTCACTTTAGAATCCATCAAAGTTTGCGCATACAAAGATGTATGGCATAGTGAAATCGCAGAGACAAAGTATAATATATATAATTTTAAGTTTGATAAATTCATCTTTTTAGTATTTAGTATAAAGTAAATATAGGAACTTTCTACTGCAAAAACTAGCTGATGGCTATTTTTGCCACTTCACTTGCATGGCGCACAAAATGAAAGACTAATCCCTTTAGATAGGTGTCATTTATTTCCTCAATATCTTTGCGGTTTTTCTCACACAAAATAATTTCAGTAATGCCTGCACGTTTCGCCGCCAAAATCTTTTCTTTAATACCTCCGACAGGCAATACGCGCCCTGTAAGGGTTATTTCGCCTGTCATCGCCAGACCCTTTTTTACTTTTTTCCCTGTAAAAACAGACATAAACGCTGTAAACATGGCAATTCCAGCGGAAGGACCATCTTTTGGTACAGCTCCTGCGGGTACGTGCAAATGCAAATCGCGTGTTTCAAAATCATCATAATTTATGCCCCAATCTTCTGCTATAGTACGCATATAGGAAAGCGCAGCGGTTGCCGATTCCTTCATTACATCTCCTAATTGCCCAGATAGGGTTAATTTGCCCTTTCCTTTCGATAAGCTACATTCAATAAACAGTATCTCCCCTCCTACTGAAGTCCATGCCAAGCCAGTTACAACACCCGCTTGATCGACTTGTTGATATTGTTCACGGTCATAAAGCTCGCTACCAAGTAATTTTACAATTTCTGCTTCATTGATAGCCTTATTGTAACTTTCTTCCATAGCGATTGCTTTGGCAATTTTCCTACATACACTTCCAATTTGACGTTTCAAATTGCGGACACCCGATTCGCGGGTATAGTCTTGTATGATTTTTGTAAGGGCTTTATCGTCTATTTTAATATCTTTTGCTTGCAAACCGTTCTCTTTGCGTTGTTCAGGGAGGAGGTGTTTTTTAGCAATTTGCAATTTTTCCTCCACCGTATAGCCGCTGATGTCGATAATCTCCATGCGGTCGCGCAGAGCAGGGTGAATAGTATCCAAGTTATTGGCGGTAGCTATAAAAAGCACATTTGACAAATCGTATTCTAGCTCAAGGTAGTTGTCGCCAAAGCTGTTATTTTGCTCAGGGTCAAGCACTTCAAGAAGAGCAGACGCAGGATCGCCGTGCATACTTGAGGCAACTTTGTCTATTTCATCTAAAATAAAAACAGGGTTAGACGACTGCACTTTGCGCATATTTTGGATTATCTTGCCTGCCATAGCCCCCACGTATGTTTTGCGGTGTCCACGAATTTCGGCTTCATCATGCAACCCACCAAGCGCAATACGGGCGTATTTGCGGTTTAATGCCTTGGCTATGGATTTACCAAGTGAGGTCTTGCCTACCCCTGGCGGCCCATAGAAGCATAAAATAGGCGATTTCATGTCGTTTTTTAGCTTTAAGACAGCTAAATATTCCATGATGCGTTCTTTTACCTTATCCAAACCGAAGTGTTCTTTTTCTAAAATTTCTTGTGCTTTTTTTAAATCATGCAAGTCTTGTGTAAACTCGCCCCAAGGCAAATCCACTAACAACTCCACATAATTGAACATAACAGGATATTCAGGCGATGCGGTATTGATACGGGCAAGTTTATCTAATTCCTTATAAAAATGTTTGGACGTAACTTCATTCCATTTTTTATCTTTTGCTTTAGCCCGAATAATTTCCAATTCGCGGTCATTATTTTCATGCCCAAGTTCATCTTGAATAACTTTAATTTGTTGGCGCAAATAATAATCGCGTTGTTGTTGGTCAATGTCTGAACTTACTTTATTATGTATCTGTCTTTTTATTTCCAAAAGCTCAATATCTCTGTGCATAAACTCCAATAGTTTTTCGGCACGCACCAAAGTATTTTCTGTTTCGAGAAGTCCTTGTTTTTCTATTACATCAGCGTTCACATTAGCAGCGAGGAAATAAGTTAGAAAAGAGGGGTTCTCTATACTTTTGATAGCCATGTGTGCTTCCTGCGGAATTTCAGGATTTAATTGCAAAATACGAAAGGCAGCATCTTTTACAGAAGCAACCATAGCTATTGTCTGTTTGTCTTTCGGGGCAGGCAAGGTTTCGGGCAAAGTGGTAACTTTAGCCGTAATATATGGCTCATCGGTCAAGAACTCGTCAATTTTGAAGCGTTTGCGTCCTTGAATAATAATTGTTGTATTGCCATCAGGCAAGACCAGCATACGTATAATACGAGCTACAGTGCCTATGTTATGCAAGTCGCCTGATGTTGGCTCAAGTATTTCAGCATTGCTTTGTGCCACTACGCCTAAGGTTTTATCACCCTTATAAGCGCGTTTTACCAAGCGAATAGATTTTTTGCGACTTACTGTTATTGGGATAACTACACCAGGAAACAAGACTGTATTTTTAAGCGGGAGGATAGGCAAATTATCTATTTTTAATGCTTCAGCATCCATATCCTCCTCATCGAAGTTAAGAACAGGCAGACTTTCAAAAGAGTCCTCATCACTTTCTGATAAAAATTCAATAGGGAAGAGCAAGCGAAAAGAATCATTCATGCGTAGTTGCGGGCAGGGTATCTTAATTTTTGGCACAAATTTAGTGAAAAGTTATAAGTATTACAATGTTTTACGTGAGTTTTCTTTTTGAGTAGCCAATTAACTATTTTTCCTTTGTGAACTGTTTTCACTATTATCATACCAGATTTATCAAAAGGAAAGAAAAATAAAAGGAAAAGAATGAAATTTTAAAAAATTGATAATCAGTTTATTGACAGTAAATATAGGCTAAAAAATTTACAGCTAAGTTTACAAATACTGGCTAAATTGTATATAGAGTACAACCTTAGCAAGGTAATTGTCGTTTAAAACAAAGGCTACAAAAAACAAAAAGGATTAAGTTATCCACGCCCAATATTCAAGTATAGCCTATAAAGTTTGTTAGTTTTTTTGTGACGCATCTGCTGCTCTAAAAGAAACCGCTCTAAAATTCTATAAAAAAAACAAGTTTATGAATAAAATTAAAAGATATGCCTACCTATAACACTAACTACAAATTTTTGATGTTTATCCTCGCCTACTTGTGGGTATTAGGAGGTTACGCCCAAATCTTAGATAGAAACAATAAAGACAAATGGAAAGAACAAAAAGTAACCAATAAGCTTGATCCACGCCCTCTTTATTTTAAAAATATCAATGTCTTATCGTATTATCAAAATCAAGATCGTATGGACTATATACGAAAACTGGTTAAAAAAAATGCAAGCCTCATGGAAGTTTATGATGCTTTACACAAATACGTATGCAATTTTGGTGTCAAAAATTTTAAAAAAGACTGGAAATTAATCTATAAATTAGGCGAATTTGCTGAACGGCTTGGCTACAATCAAAAAGCTGCCGTACTTTACAAGCTCGTATTGTTGCATAATAGAGCTGGTTCGCGTTGGGTAGACCCAAAAATATTTCCCAGTTTGCCTCAAGAAGACTCTATCATCAAGCAAGAAATAGCTGAATACTTGCCTGTAGAACTTTATCACAATTACGCAAACCCTTCCGCTAATATCGATACACTCGATGTACCCGAAAGTGTTTATACCAACATGGGCGACTCCATAAATTCAAAATATGGCGATTACGGACCCGCACTCACCGCCAATGACGCATACATGATATTTACCTCTATGCGTAAATATAAAAGAGACGGAATGCGCATCTCGTATAATGAAGACTTATATATGTCGCGCAAGGCTGACAGCTCATACATAACACAAACCGACAGAGGCACACGCATTGATACTATTCCTTGGACACGTTCCAAAGCACTAAAAGGGCAAATAAATACAGAGTGGAATGAAGGCTCGCCACGCATCTCAAAAAACGGCAGAACCATTTATTTTGCGCGTTGCGGCTCGCCTGACGGCTATGGCAACTGCGACTTATA
>JAYTNK010000702.1:0-2948 GCA_043748375.1 Cytophagales bacterium | reverse complement strand
TCAGGTGTTAGAAGGTAAATGACGAATGTTCATATTCATTACATATTTACAATCATTTACCTTCGACACCTGAAAAGCACTGACTTGGTTTCTTCTTTTCAAGTGTCGAAAAATGCTGAACAATAATGTGTTATAATTGCTTGCATCTGTCAGTATTTTTCTAACACCTGAAAAGGCGGAAAGTATGGCTCAAATTCTTATACCTATGACTAAAATATCATCTGTTTGTTCGTTATTCCCTTGCCATGTGGATAGGGCATTGTCTAAAACTTCTTTTTGTTGTGTCACAGACTGTGTATGTATATTTGTCAATAATGCCTTAAATTGCTTTACCAAAAATTTTTTATTTCTGCTCCCCCCAAATTGATCTTGAAAACCATCAGAAAAAAGATAAAAAGTAGTGGGTGATTCATAAGGAATGACATGTTGGGTAAATGTTTTTTGCGCTGCTGTTTGCGCGCCTCCGATAGCCAATATATCTGCCTGAATTTCTGTGAATGTTTTGTTTTGAAAAATGTATAAAGGGTTCTTAGCACCTGCATAATTCAATGTTTTTTGTGCTTTGTCAATGATGACCAACGCTATATCCATGCCGTCTTGAGCTTCGCTTGTTTGTTGTTTTAAGGCGATACGGATAGACTTATCTAACTCATCTAATATTTGGTTAGCGGTTGCTATTTTCTTTTGCTGCACTATCTCGCTTAATATTTCATTGCCTATCATACTCATCAAAGCGCCTGGCACGCCGTGCCCTGTGCAATCCACTGCGGCTATGACTATTTTATGGTCAATGGCTTGTATATAGTAAAAATCACCAGAAACAATGTCTTTGGGTTTATATAATACAAAATGTTCAGGCAATAACCTTTGCATATATTCTTCAGTCGGCAAAATAGCGGTTTGAATACGTTTTGCATAGTGTATGCTATCCGTGATGGCTTGGTTTTTATATTCGATTTCATTTTTTTGTACCTGAATAACTTCTAATGTAATGGCAAGTTCTTCATTAGTTTGTTGCACTTGTTCTTTTTGTTCCAACACATCTTCTTTTGCTTGTTTCTCTTTTTGCCTACTTCTGAATATAAAATAAGCAAAAATAATGGTGCTTGTTAAGCCTAAAAATATGAAAATAATGATGTATTGCTGAAATTCTTTTTCTTTTTTTTCTTTTAATATTTCTGTAGTTTTTTGCTTGCTTTGTGCTACTAATTTCTGTTCTATGGCGAGGTGTTTTTCTACCTCAAGTTGTTTTTTCTCGGCTAGATTTTGTAAACTATCAGCTTTTCGTTTGTCTTTTTCTTGTCGAGCCATGGCAAACAGTTCGTTTGCTTCTGTTTGTTTTTCTTGAGCCAGTTGAGCACTTTTTCGTCTTTCGATTTCTATACGTTGTAGTTCACGGTCTTTACTTAAAATAATAATTTCTTTTTCCTTTTGCGCTATTTCTGCTTTTGACTCTAACTTAGCAAATGCTTTTGCTTTATCTTTGTTGTATATGGTATCGTTGGTTCGTTTATAGGCTTCGTGGTATTCAAGTGCTTTGGCATAATCGCCATTGAGTTTATAGCTTTCATAGAGCGTATTAGCGGCATCTTTCAATTCGTTCAGTGAATTGATTTTTTTAGCTATCTTGTATGCTTTTTGTGCATATTCTATGCTTTTTTGATATACTTTTTGTTTTTGATAGCTGATTGCCAAACACGTAAGCGGATAAATAGCCCCCTTTTCATCTCCTATTTGTTCATGTATTTCCAAACTTCGTTGTAAGTAGATTTGTGCTTTGGGGAAATCCTCTTGATTATAGTAAACCTCTCCAATATTGTTTAAACAGCTTGCCATGGACATTTTATTCCCCAATTTTTCCTGCATTTCTAAGCTTTTTTGATAGTATAGTAAAGCATCAGGCAGCTTATCCAAGTAATAATAAGTTACGCCTATATTACCGAGAGCACTTGCGATACCTTCTTGATTGCCCGTTTTTTCAAATACTTCCAAGCTTTTTTTATGATATTCCAATGATTTGTTATAGTTGCCTTGTTTGCTATAAATAATTCCCATATTGCCTAATGAACCTCCATAACCGTTTATATCGTTTGTATATTCTTTGAATGCTAAGCTTTTTTGGAGATATTCCAATGCTTTAGGGTAGTTGGCTTGATGTTCGTAAGCAATGGCTATATTATTAAAGACGGCTGAAATAGCTTGCTGATTTTTTGTTTTTTCCAATGAACTTATAGCTTTTTCATAACAGTTTAAAGCAAGCGCATACTGGGCTTTCTTTTCATATCCTACACCTATGGTATTCCAAGCCATACTTATACCTTGATGAAAAGCTATTTTTTCGCTTTGTAAAAGTGCTTCTTTACCCAAGGCTATAGTAGTATCTGCTTGATTAAATCGGTACTTATAAGCTAATTCTAAGAGTATGGAGATTTTAGTAGTATCTGCTTGGGCATGTTGGTAGGCAAGGTGCAGACTATCTAAAACAGCCTTGTTTTGGGCGTATGTATAAAAAGAAGCCCATAAATAGATAAATAAAAGTAAGGTTTTTCGCATAATATCAGCGCATATATAGCCAAATATAAGTTTTTTATGGCTCATGAAAATGTATCTCATTTTTTCACGCAAGCTTTAATTTTTACGACTTAGATCCGAAGAAGGCGATAGATGACTGTTTTTACGCGTCTTTTTACTCCTTTACCCAATAGCAATGCCTCCAGCTCCTCTATACGAGCTAAGGCAATCTCTAAATGAGAAGCTAAATGGGCTATCTTTTCTTAATCTGGCATAACGATGGGGCAAAGGTACACAGTTTTTACAGAAAATAGCAGATTTTTAAAGAGGCTGGATAGTTACATTTTTTTACCTTCTGTATTATTTTTAGTGATAGCGCATTTGTCATGCTGAACGTAGTGAAGCATCTCGTTGTTGAATGACGATTTGTGAACGAA
>JAYTNK010000701.1:0-1932 GCA_043748375.1 Cytophagales bacterium | reverse complement strand
TTTATAAGAGCCGATTTGTAAGCATTTAAATATTGGGGCTAAAATTAGTGAAAAAACGCTAATTTTGCAAAATGAAAAAGCCAAAAAACAGAGAAGGTATCGTTTACTCTACAAATCCTGCCTTCGAATATACAGATAACAACCCTGAAGAACCCGAAACCCTCGCTCCCGAAGCTCAAAATCTTCGCATACAATTAGACAAGAAAGCACGGGCAGGCAAGCAGGTAACGCTCATTACGGGCTTCGTAGGCAAGGACGAAGACCTCGAAGACCTTGGCAAACGCCTCAAGACGCTCTGTGGCGTGGGCGGCTCCGCTAAAGACGGAGAAATTATTTTACAAGGCGACTTTCGACAAAAAATCACACTCTTTTTGCAACAAGAAGGCTATAAAACAAAGACGATACTCTAACAGTTTTTGTTTTTACACGTTTTTGCCGTTGTTTGTGTCCTCAAAAACAACCGATTAGTAGTTGTTTGTGGGGACACAAACAACGGCTAAGAAAAATACTAAATAAACTTCTATTTCTTACTCACTTTTCTACTTTTTTTTATGCAACAACTTTCGGGTATTGACTCCTCTTTTTTGTATTTGGAAACGCCACACTCGCCTATGCACATTGGTGGTGTGTATATATTCGCCCCACCTACAGATGGCGAAATGAATTTTGACGTTTTTAAGCGGTACATTCAATCACGTTTGCATTTGTTTAATACTTTTAGACAAAAAATTATGTTCTCGCCCTTGGGTTTAGGGCATCCATATTGGGTTGATGATGCAGAATTTAACTCTGAAAACCATCTTAATCATATTGCCCTCCCCAAACCCGCAGGCAAGGCGGCACTCATGGAAGCTGCTGCACAGTTTTTTGCTCGCTCGCTTGACCGCGCGAAACCCCTTTGGGAAATTACCTTTGTAGAAGGACTTACAGGTATGGACGGACTGCCCGAAAATGCTTGGGCTATGTTTACAAAAGTTCATCATGCAGCTATAGATGGCGCGTCAGGGGCAGAGATGATAAGTGCTATCCTTAGCCTTACACCTCAACCGCAAGAAATACCCGCGCCTTATCCTTGGCAACCCGAAACAATACCCACTTCTACCGAAATACTGCGCAATAACGCATGGCAGATACTCCAAACTCCCGTTGAGGTAGGCAAGTTTGCGATTGATACCGTAAAAAACAGCGTGAATACACTTATAGAAGCCCTTTCGCAAGTAGTTCAAACGCCCCCTATGCCTTTTACCGCGCCCGCTTCAGCTATGAACGTGAGCATTACATCTTCGCGCACTTTTACAGGAGTAGAATTGCCTTTGCCTGAAATAAAACAAATCAAAAATGCAGTTGGTGGAGTTACTATCAATGATGTTGTATTGGCAATTTGTGCAGGAGCATTGCGTAGTTATTGGAAACGGCGGGGCGACTTGCCTGCTAAATCATTCGTGGCGATGTGTCCTATCTCGGTTCGTACTGAAGAGCAAAAACAAGGGCTTGGCAATCAAGTTTCTGCTATGTTAGTGTCGCTTGCTACGCAAGAAGAGGACGCATATAGGCGTTTACTCTTAATTGCTGAGAGTTCACAAGGCTCTAAGGTGTATAGCAAAGCCATTCGCGCTAATGAATTGATGAATTTTATACCTTCTACCCTCGCCTCGCTTGGTTCGCGTTTGTATGTTACGATGCGTTTGTCTGAAATTCATAGCCCCTTCTATAATTTAGTGATTACCAACGTACCAGGTCCGCCTGCGTCTTTGTATTTACAAAACTCAAGGCTTATTACTAACTTTGGAACCGCGCCTATCCTTGATGGATTAGGCTTGCTTATGGCTGTTTTTAGCTATAACAACAAACTTTCTATAGCGGTTACTTCTACGCGTGAAATTATTGCTTCGCCAGAAGAGCTGGAGCAAGATTTTGTACAGTCGTTTCAAG
>JAYTNK010000700.1:0-10867 GCA_043748375.1 Cytophagales bacterium | reverse complement strand
CTTTATGGCATTTTGTTTGTACGCTTGCAAGAAGTTTGTGCTACCATATTACTACAAATGCAGGCTAAATATAATGGTTTTTAAAGATATTCTCGTTGTATGTGTGTTGCTTCTTATAAGCCTAGCATCCTTTGGACAACAAAGCGATTCTCTGCTCGTCTTAGCGCGCGGATATGTAAAAAAGGATGCCTATCAAGACGCATTCAAATATTACTTATTGGCATTACCACAATATCAAAAAAACAAAGATAGTATAACCCAAAGCAATATTTACAAAGAGGTAGGATTGCTATATACGCATTGGCAAATAGCTGAAAAAGCGGTAGAATACTATCAAAAATCATATCAAATAGGCAAGAAAACAATCCTTGATAAGCCTGAAAATCAAATATTTTGGTTAGAAAATTTAGCCATTTCTCACCACAAAATCCAACAATATGACAGTGCGTTATGGTATTATGAAAAACTACTCGTAATTCATAAACAACAAAGTGGGCAAACTAACACCATTCCCGTTACACTTTATCAAATTGCAAACATATACATGGAGGTAGGCAAGTATGAAAATGCACTTGCCTCCAACATAGAGATTTTACAATACTATCAACAAGCTGGAGATAAAAAAAATGAAGCTGTTGCACTGAATAACATCG
Source organism: Cytophagales bacterium (assembly GCA_043748375.1). Taxonomy (GTDB): domain Bacteria; phylum Bacteroidota; class Bacteroidia; order Cytophagales; family Microscillaceae; genus RDXI01. The sequence goes on along the minus strand of JAYTNK010000700.1, from coordinate 10,214 downwards.
GCTTTACTTATAAATTTCTGAAGAAATATGAAAAATCTATTGCGTATTTTGAGCAATCACTTGCCCTACAAAAAAATCTTGCCCTACAAAATACAGCCGATTATGGTATTGCACTCCTCAATTTAGGCGTATTGCATCAAAACATAAAGCAATACGATAAAGCCAAAAACTACCTGCTTGCCTACAAAACCCAAACAGAAACCCAAAATACCCCCATACAATTAGCTGAAATATATAACCTATTAGGTACTGTATATTTTTTGGAAAATGATTTTGACAATGCACTTGAATATAATTTAAAAGCAGTACATTTAGCCGAAAAACATAAAGAACTTTTAACTTTAGAGTCCGCTTATTTAATTCTTTCGCAAACACACCAAGCCCAAAAAGAAGATAAAGCAGCCCTTGCCTACTATCAACTATACAAAAAAATAAATGATGAATTATTACAACAAGAATTAGACAAAGATAAAGCACTACTAAAGAGAAAAATGCTTTCTGTAAATTTGGAAAACGACTTAAAACTCCGTGGCATAGAAAAAGAAATTATTGAGCTTGATGTACGGAATATACGCCTCGAAGCTGATAAACAACAACAAAATTATGAAATCCTACTGAAAAACAATCAAATTGAAAATGCTACCCTAAAACAAAATCAAACTGAAAATGCTCGGCGCGAAGCTGAAAATGCACGCGAAGTCCAAACTTTGCTCATAGCTAAACAAAAAGCAGAAGCAGGAAAAAGAAAACAAGAAAACCAAATATTGAGCCAACAAAATGAATTGCAAAACCTCGCGCTCAAACAAAAAGATTTAGAGAAATTAGAAAAACAACGCGCCGTTGAAGTTTTAGAGAAAAAACAAGAAATAAAAGACAAAGAAATATTAGCCCAAAAAGCCCAAAACGAAACCCAAAAAGCCCAAGTTCGTTCATATTACTATGTTTCTATTTTATTGCTTATCTTAATTGGATTAGCCGCCCTTGCCTACTGGCAAAAACAACGCGATAATCAAATGCTATCTCGACAAAAAAAACAGATTGAAGTTCAAAATAACGAGTTGCAAAAGACTATCCTAAAACTTAATGACGCACAAGCAACCATAGAAGAGAAAAATGCAGACTTGGAACAACGACAAGAAGAATTGATGACCACTTTAGACTTGATAGAGGCGCAAAAACTTGAGATTTCAACTAAAAACGAGAATATTACGGCAAGTATTACCTACGCGCTTCGTATACAACAAGCCATATTACCAAATGTTAGTTATATCAAAGCACACTTGCCCGAATTATTTATAATTTACAAACCACGCGATATTGTTTCGGGGGATTTTTATTGGTTTGCCAAACAAGATCAGTATAGTTTTTTAGTTTTGGCAGACTGTACAGGACATGGCGTGCCTGGCGCATTCATGACTTTGATTGGCAATAGTGCCTTGAACAACGCCATTACTGAACAAGGAATATATGAACCGTCTGCTATCTTAAAGAAATTAGATGAACACGTTTTTTCGGCTATTCAAGCAAAAGCGGGAGATAAAAAAATAGAAGATGGCATGGACTTAGTATTATTGCGCATAGGCAAAGGGGAAGTTGTTTTTGCAAGTGCAAGACGACCTCTGCTGTATTTTCAACAAGATGGTTTGAAAGAAATTAAAGGTTCGCGAATGCCTGTAGGAAGCTCAGGCTATGGCGAAAAGGTATTCGAGCAAACTGTTATTCCTACTAAAAAAGGTGATATGTTTTACCTATTTACTGATGGCTATACAGACCAATTTGGAGGCAACGCAGGTACAAAATTTCGAATAAGCCAATTACGAGAAATCTTAACCGAAATCCATACAGAGGCTATGGAAACACAATGCGCTATATTAGATAATTCTTTTAAAGAGTGGCTTGGTGAGGAAAAGCAAATAGACGATGTAGCATTAATTGGTGTGCGAATTTCTTAACGATTGCACTAAAGCTATTTATTGCCGTATTTCTTTTGTTTCTTCTCTGAAATGTAACAAAATAGAAGCCTTGTGTTTGTGTTGTTGTTCGAGTATTTGCCATTGCCCGTTCACCCAAGTACCCAAATGCCAGCTCGCGTCACTGCTGTAAAGTATAGTTGCAAGGCGGTGTACAGGAGCAGTTTGTGCCAAAAGCGGTACATCATCGCGTATAATAAGCGCGTCAAACGGCTTGCCTACCTCAAAGAAGTTGCGCAAATCGGTGCGTCCTACGGCTCGCCTACCCGACAAGATGGCTTGTTCGTAAGCAATTTTGGCTGTATCAGCTTCTGCGCCGCTTTGATAAATTTTGCGCAAATGTGTTTTAAGGCGCAAGCCATAATCCAGCCATCGCAACTCCTCGAAAGGATTTAAACCAATATGGCTATCTGTACCTATAGTCCAGTTTCCGCCCGCTTTTTGAAAAGCTTGCAAATCAAAAAAGCCATCGCCCAAATTGCCCTCTGTGGAAGGGCAAATCACTACTTGCGCACCTGATTTTGCTATAAGTTCAACTTCTTCGGGCACAAGATGCGTAGCGTGTACGAGTTGGTAGGCAGGCGAGAGTTTTACAACAGAGGCAAGGAACTCTACAGGGCGTTTACCATGATATTGCAGACAATCCTCCACCTCTTTTTCTTGTTCAGCTATATGTATATGAAAAGGTAGGTGCGGATATTCTTGGTCATGCAGGCGCGAAAGTTGTTGTAATTGCTCGCGTGTAATTGCCCTAAGCGAATGTACACAAAAACCCACATCAGCATTTGCATAACGGGAGGCAAGTTTATTTACTTGATGCCAAAGTTGCAAGTACTCCTCAATAGAAGCATTGATAAATCGCTTTTGCCGTTCAGTCGGGGCTTGTCCAAATCCGCCTTGTGCATACCAAACGGGCAATAAAGTAAGACGAATCCCTGCTTTTTCAGCCGCTTTCAGGAGGCGATGACTTAGCTCGCCTGCTTGTTTATAGGCATTGCCCTCTATATCATGATGCAAATAATGAAACTCTGCTACGTGGGTGTAGCCGTGCCTGAGCATTTCTGCATATAGTTGCGTGGCGACAGCTTCCAAGGCATCTGGCGTTATTTTTAGCGCGATTTCGTACATCTTTTCACGCCAAGACCAAAAAGTATCTGCCTCGTTTGCGGGAGGGTGATGTTCTGCCAAGCCTGCCATAGCATACTGAAAAGCATGCGAATGTGCGTTCACAAAACCCGCAATGGCGTGTCCCGCTATTTTTTCAATTGTGTGTTCTAATACACCTGTGGGTGGTTTGGTATTCATGTAGGCTACAGTTCCTGTAGGCGTGACACCTATATAGGCAGGCGAGAGCCACCCTTCACGCTGATATAAGGATTCAAAGCGAAAAAATTTCATCTATTTGTAAAAAAACATTTGTAAAATTGTGTATTTTCTTGTTGAGTAGCAGATGTCATTCTACAAAAGGCAAAACAGTTAATTTGCTACTCAAAAAAACTTGCGTAAAATTACAAACTGTTTTCTATTAAAACGCTTGTTCTATGTTTTAATTCTTTTTTGAGACTGATAATAGCTTGTACTTCTTTTGTTATACGTTCTATTTCGTTTTTATCATTGTGTATAGGCAAATAAAAATCCAATATTCTATTGCCTAATGTAGATAATGTAGCTTGTGTAAAAGTGAACATTTCTACTTGTTGTTGCACTATTTTTGTATTTAAAAGATAGAATAAATAAAAGGGGTTAAGCTCATCAGTCTTCAAAACTCTAATTTTTCGTAGATGACTTTGGATAATACATTTCGTATCTAAATCTGTAACTATAGCACTTTTGCCTATCAAAAAAGTACCATCATTTACCAATAGAATATCATTTTCACGTATATCTTGTTGTTTTTTATATTGCAAATAAATTTCTTCAGCTACAGCTTTTATACTATTTACTTTTATTTCCCAATTCACAATATCTGTAGTACGTACAAAGGGAACATTGCCTGTTCCATAAAATTTAGAACCTATTTCATTTCCGCGCTTTATTTGCAAGACTCCTTTTTCTACTAAATCTCCTATTTTTTCTAAATGAAATTCAGTACTTTTTCTTATTTTAGAAAGAGCTTGTTTTACTTCAGGCTTATACGTTTCAGGAATATAAATATGCGCATCTGTTTCAGCAGTAGGCACTATAAATCCAAGAGTGCTCTCATCTTCTAAATGATTAGCCATAAATTTTGTAAAATTTTTAGCAATTTCTGGCGTTTCATCTTCGAGAATTTTATTGCCTATTTCATCTAAAATATACGAACCATCTTTATTAAATTTGAAAGTAGCTTTTCCGTTTTTATCGTGTCCAATAGCTTTTGCAATAGCCATAAATATTTTGGTACTATTTTGAGGCTTTTTTTCTAAAAAAACCACACTTGTTTTGGTGTGGGTGCTTGGTTGGAAAGTTTCTTGAGAAAGAGAAACAATACCGATTACAGAGGCGTATTTTTTGATATACTCCCAAATATACCTATCAGAAGGATTGCCAAATACACCTTCTGGTAAGACAATACCTGCTCGCCCACCTACTTTTAAAAGTTGAATAATACGTTCAATAAATAAAATTTGAGGAGGTTGTTTATCTCTTAAATCTTTGCTTATCAACCATTTAGCTTTATTATTATCCAAACCATTTAGTAAGGGGTTTTCGCCCCAAAAGTATCCTAATTCATATTGCTTAAGCAAATTCTCACCAATTACAGGAATTTTTGCCCCAAAAGGTGGATTGGCTAATATTAAATCAAAACTTCCAAGTTGTATTTTTTCTTGTGTTTCTACTTTCCAATTTTTAGGATTTTCTAAGCTATTTTCGCAGAAAATATGGTATTCACTTTCGCCCAAAATGGTAAGATATATTTTAGCTAATTTTGATAAAAATAAATCCTTATCAATGCCTGAAATAAAATAATTAGTCGACTTATTTTTGATTAAATGTTGTAAGATATGCGCAATAAAACCACCTGAACCACAAGCAGGATCAATAATTCTTTCTCCTGATTGAGGTTGCAACATATCTATCATCATCTGCACAATATTTCTGGGTGTAAAAAACTGCCCCTCGCCTCCGCGAAAAGAATTTCCTATCAATTCTTCAAAAGCATCTGCAATAATATCTCTATCCGCATTCAAGAGCGAATAATTTTCCATTTTTGAAATAATAAAAGACAAATCAAAAGGTTGTATTTCTAATTCCTCTTCTATTTCAAAAATATCAGCATATTGACTCTTTACATTTTCAAATAAAGCGATAATTCTTTTTTGAAAAGTTTCTAAATCTTCTTCAGGGCGATTAGCAAACCGCATGAGGGATTCGTTTTCTGTATATTTTTCATCATATATTTTACAGAAAAGGAGTCGCATAATGTTTTGTGCAATTTTCTCATCACGGGTAATACCTGTTACATTTCCCGCAAAATAATCACGTATTTCTCGAAAAACCACTTTAAGATTATTGATAGGCTTCAGCCCATGCTTGTAAATTAACTTTTTGGGTTTGTCAATTTCAGCAGATACAAATAAGTTCATAAAAATTATTTTTTTAGTGGTGAGCTTTCACAATAAAACTCATAAAATCGATAGTTTCTGTTATGGAATGGTCAGTCATTGCGACATTGCACCATCTATGTCCAAAGCGTACATTTTTGGCAGTATGCCTTATTTCGAGTTCAGTGAGTGGTTCTACATGCATAATTTGCATACTTCCATCTTCACCTTCGCCACGTTTATTGTCCGCCCATGCAGGCTTCCATCGAATTTCCCTCTTTCTTTCGGGAAGTTGTGCAGGTGTTTGACTTACGGGAACTTTACACAAGGGACACGCTATAATGTCTTTTTTTTGGGTAGGAAAATTAATAGTAGGCATACGAAAAGAAACATCAATTTGTTGTTTTTCAAGTACTTGCCTTACTTTTGTGTAAATGCTTCCAAAATCAACGTCATAAACACCAACCACAATAGAAATACCTAAGATAGCGTATGCTTGTACAGCATCTTGCCAATCGCAAGCCTCATAAGCAGTAATGATACAAGAGTTTTGTGTCCATTCCACATCTCCCCATGTTTTCAAAGTATCGAGATGCGGTTGCCAATGTTCAGGCAATACTACATACCGTTCTGGTAATTCATGCACTTTATCTGAAGGATATATTACTTCTTCACCTTTTTTGTTTTTTATTGCAAAATGTAAAGTAGTACCTTCTACCTCTATTCTTTCAATAGGTTTGGCGAAGGCAATGGGCTTTTCTGCTCCTACAAGTGGATGCCATCTTAAATTACGATTAGAGAAGGGTGCTTTACCTTGTACGCCACGCGTGCAAAGTGCATCTCGTTGTAATTTACCACCACCTCGTCCAGCACCCGCATCACGTGTTTTACTAATTTTAGCAAAATCATTTTTAAATTCTTTTTGAGCATTTTTATCTAAAATACTGCTCATAAGCTCTTCAGCTATTTCATGGCAAAGTTGAATAACTTTTGTGTCTAATTCAGTTAAAAAACTTGCACTAATGGTTCTTCCTGATGCCATAAATACTTTTTTATTTTTTTATAATCTATATCAAAGATAGTAATTACTTGCTTATTAGTGTGAAAAAGCCTTTTACGCTTTCAAGGACCTCTCCAATAAATCAAAATAAGAGTGAAATAAATCGTCTGGTTTTATTTTATATTGGTAGGCAATGATGCTCATTTTGCGTTGAATTACTTGTAGCAATCCTGTAATTTGGCTCCAAAGTACAAAAGAAGCTTCAACTTCTTCTATTTCAGGTGTGATACTTCCGTCTGCTTTTCCTTTTTGGAGAGCGTTTATGAGTACACCTATTACGGCGTGTCCGCCTTCGAGTGATTCAACTTGACTTTGTTCGCGTTGGCGCGAATTAAAAAGGTCATTTTGATAATATAAAATAGCATCAAAGTAGCCCTTATTTTCATAAGAGAATTTGATATAAGCTTCTGAAATAGCTTTTACATTTTGGTAACCTGTTTCGGTGGCTATGGCGGCTTCTTTAATTTGCCTTTTTAAGATGATAAATCCGCGTAATATGATGGTTCGATACAATACATCTTTGCTTTTGAAATGCAGATACACCGTTCCTTTGCTCAATTCTGCGGCTTGCGCAACCTCATCCATAGAGGTATTCTCTATGCCTTGTTTGAAAAATATGGCTTCTGCCGCATCAATGATAGCTTTTCGGCGTTCTTTTCGTTCGCGTTCTTTTCGTTCTACAACTCCCATGTTGGTGGTTAAATGTTAGATATTGGGGGGTTAGGTATATGCTTCTATATCCATAACTAATGCCCGCTGTTCTCTAATTTTGGTGCAAGTTGCTAAAAATTATTGAAAAATCATAGGATTTCCCCTTTCCACACCGTATAAATTTCTGAAAAGGTTATTTCTGCTGGCATTGCTTGTTCAAATAATCCATAAACCGCCGAGCCTGAACCCGTCATAGCGGCATAAAATGCGCCCATTTCATAGAGTTTTGCTTTAATGGCAGGCAAGATAGGATATTGCGGGAATAATGCGGCTTCAAAATCGTTTTGAATGACCTCTTTCCATGTTGTACGCGGTAGCGCAATAGCTTCATAAAGTGGTAACGCAGGCAAGGCAGGCAAGATACGTTGATACGCTTCTGCGGTTGTAATGTGCAAATTTGGATAGACTACGCATATTTTTGTACCTTTCAAATCAGGGGCAGTAGCCTCAAGCAATTCGCCACGCCCGTGGGCATATTGGGCTTTGTTTTCTACAAAAAAAGCGCAATCACTTCCTAATTGAGTAGCATAAGCTATCATTTGCGCAGTCGTAAGATGTAGCTCGAACAGTTTGTTTAAGCCTACAAGCACCATACTTGCATCAGCCGAACCGCCTCCCATACCCGCACCAATCGGAATATTTTTATGCAAGTGCAGGTAAACAAGGGGTATATCAAAGTCTTTTTTGAGCAACTCGTATGCTCTTACGCAAAGATTGTCTTTGCCATCAGGAGGAATAGTGATGCCCGTTGTATTAAAACTGAATGTTTCGTTTGGTAATATTTCCAATACATCTTTCCAACCTACTGGATAAAAGTAAGAGGCAATATCATGAAACCCATCAGTGCGTTTGCGCAAAATATTTAAACCTATATTTATTTTAGCATTAGGGAAAAATAGCATCAGGAGATTTATAATGTACGATTTTTATGACAAAATACGGGTATTTGATATTTTATAGGTGTTAAAAAGGTTGTCAATCGTTCTACTTCTTGACAGCCTTTTTGTTTTTAGGCTAATATTTTTCTTGAAATAAGTTCTTTCATTATCTCATTTGTGCCTGCATATATGCGCTGTACACGAGCATCAGCAAAGCCCCTGCCCACCAAATACTCCCACATATAACCATACCCGCCATGCAACTGCACACATTCATCAGCTACTTTGCATTGAAGATCACTAAGTTTGTATTTTGCCATAGATGCAGTTGCACCATCGCAGTTACTTTCGTTGTGAAGTTCTACACAATAATCCATAAATACACGCCCCATACTAACTTCGGAGGCAAGTTCAGCAAGTTTATATCGTGTATTTTGAAATTCAGAGATAGGCTTTCCGAACGCCATGCGTTGTTTGGTATAGTCAATCGTGGCTTCTAAGTATGCTTCTGCCAATGAAATAGCCGATTGTGCCACTACGAGTCGTTCTTGTGCGAGTTCTGTCATAAGATAGCCAAAGCCCTTGCCTGCCTCACCAAGCAAATGAGTTTTAGGAACTTCGACGTTATCAAAAAACAATTCGCATGTATCTTGTGCGTGTAGCCCTACTTTTTCGAAAGGCTTGCCTTTTGAAAAGCCTTTCATGTTGGCTTCCATCAATATAAGACTGATGCCTTTTGCGCCTAATGCGGGATTAGTTTTTACGGCTACTATGGCAAGGTCGCACAAATAACCATTCGTAATAAAGGTTTTAGAGCCATTTACTACATAATGATCGCCTTTATCTATGGCTGTGGTGCGTATAGCTTGTAGGTCGCTTCCCGCGCCTGGCTCCGTCATGGCAATAGCAAGAATTGCCTCACCACTTATAGTTTTAGGCAACCATTGTTTTTTGACAGATTCTTGAGCATAGTGCAAGATATACGGCAGTACAATATCATTGTGTAAAGGGTATCCTACGGCGGGCCCTGCACAGCCTGTATGCCCCAATTCTTCCGTAAAAATCATGTTGTAACGAAAGTCAGTTATGCCCAAACCACCATACGCTTCAGGCACTTGCATACCCAAGAAGCCAGCTTCGCCTAATTTGAGCCATGATTCGCGTGAAACCATGTGGTTGCGCTCCCACTCGGCATTGTGAGGTACAATTTCGCGTTGGGCAAAGTCGCGGACAGATTGGCGGAAAAGCTCATGCTCTTCTGTATAAATTTTTCGCGGAAGGAAATTTTGCATGGATTAAAAAGAGAAATTATAGAGTAGGGAGAATATTGCCTGTCAGTTTTTTATAAAAAATAATTAAACGCGTGCTCTCTCATATTGTTTCACATCATTTGCTTCGATACCAAGTTCAGCAAGTGCCTTGTTGTAAACGCGCGATTCTTGTTCGTTTGTTTCATCATGAGCTGAATCAGAAGTACGGTCAGCATCAATCACTTGTGCGAGCCAATAGAGTGCTTTTACACGTTCTTGTTGGGTTTGTTCGTTTAAGGTTAGGTAGATGCTTTCAGCAAAATCTTCATCAGAAAGTCTTTTGGCTTCGCCAATTACCAACTTGTATTCTTCAGCAGTCAAATGGTGTTCTTCGCTTGTAAGTTCTACCAAGAGGCGTTTTTCCTCATCCTGTAGTTTGCCATCAGCTTTGGCACCGAGTAGCATTAAGCCAAAAACGGCTTGGTTATAGGTAAGTTTTGGGGCGTTCATACAAAAGGGTTTTTTAGGAAAATACGGGTTTTGGTTGCAAATTTGCAAAACATTCGAGGCTTTTGCAAACGTATTTCAAAGATAACTTGTTTTTTTAATAAATAGTACCTAATTTCAACCGTTTTTTAGGCTACAGGTTCATTTACAAAACGTCCAACAGTTTGTTAAGCACACTCCTAAGCTCAATATAACAAATCTTATTATGCCCGATTCTCTTTATACACGCACTGAAAATGCCTTAAATACCATTCGCCCTTACCTTGCTACAGACGGTGGCAACGTAAAAATCGTAGAAATTACCACCGAGGGTG
>JAYTNK010000699.1:0-3239 GCA_043748375.1 Cytophagales bacterium | reverse complement strand
TTAGACAACCCCAAATGGGGTTGAACTATGAATAGCCCCACGTGAAACGTGGGGTAAGCGAAAAGTCATATCCCAAAACCAATTTCGTATGTGTATAGCATACGCTCTCCTATTTTATTTAAGGTAGCATGAACATGATGACCTCCACACTCTTTGCAAGGCTAACTATAGCTTTCAACCTTTTTGCCTCCTCCGCGTATGCCCAACAAGGTTGCATATTAGACCCCACTTTATACGACAAAGTGCCTATCGCTATGCCTGTTTCGCGTGGTGATTATGACAACTTGCCTATAGAACACTCCCTATACAAATACGCACCTGTTCCACAAAATCAAGGTAGTTATGGTACGTGTGTAGGTTGGGCTGCCGCTTATGCTGCGCGTACTATTCAAATGGCGCACCAACAAAATTGGTTAAATACGACACTCATTACAGAAAACGCCCTATCGCCTTTCTTTGTTTATGAATCGGCAAAGCCATCTAGCGACATCTATTGCCAAGAAGGTACAAGCCTTTACAATGGTTTAGAGATTATGAAAGAGGTAGGTTCTGTCAAAACTTTTGACTATCCAAACCAATGTGGGCAAACTATCTCAAAACCGCTTGAAAAAAAAGCCCTTCAATATAAAATCAAAGATTATCGTAGATTGTTTGACACTGGTGTAACAGATAAAGTGTCATTTGTAAAGAAAAGCATTGCCGAAAACCGCCCTGTTATCATTGGTATCCAATGTTGCACAGAGTCTTTCCAAAATGCTAAAACTAAATACTGGAAACTACAACCTACCGATAACGCTCCATTAGGCGGACACGCGCTCACAGTAATAGCCTATAACGACACCCTGTTTGGAAAAGGCGAGGGTGCATTCCAACTCATGAACAGTTGGGGGACAACATGGGGCGAAGGTGGATTTATATGGATGAGCTACAAAGATTTTAATAAATACTGCTTCGAGGCTTACGAAATGAGCTTGCCAGAGCCTGAAGATAAAAACAATTTATTCGCAGGAACTATCCGCCTTGAACTATCCGCAGGGCAACCCATACCTTTTCATTTTAAAAACAACCAATATGAAAGTAAAGACAGCTATCATAGTGGTACCATGTTTCAAATTGCTCTCATCAATCAAATACAAATGTATGTGTATGTGATAGGGTCTGACTTGAAAAACCAAGACTACAAAATATTTCCCACAGGCAATATGGCAGCCGACATAAATTATAAAGGGGCTAAAACCATCTTGCCTGCCGAAACAAAGCACATCCAAATGGATAACCAAGTAGGTACAGATTATATCTGTTTGTTGTATTCAAAAGAACCATTGCAAATAGATGACATCTTAAATAGGTTGAAAAACGAAGAGGGAACTTTCCCCGAACGTGTCCAAAAGGTTTATCAGCTTCGTCTATTTAACCCACAAGATATAGACCGCTCACAACACAAACACGAAATAACGTTCAAAGCAACTAGCAAAACACGTGATATTGTACCTATTATAGTCGCTTTAAAACATATCGATTAGTCCCCATCGCCACTGCTATAGGTGATGGCTATTCCTAATACAGACGACATATCACCCTTGAAATAACGCGTCAGCTTTTGCAACTCTATAAAAACAGGCTCTAAAGCGATAGGATTGTTTTGGATTTGTGCAGAGAAACTGGGTGTTTCAGCTATACCTTGGAGCACATTTTTCATGTTTGTAAGCTGATTTTCAGTGGCAACTAAGAGCGCATTGCCACCCTCTACAGACTGTAAGTATGGTGTAAATTTTCGCCATATTATTTCGAGGGTGGTCAGATGTTTTTTGAGCATGGTCAAAGATTTCCCACTGTAGTAAGCCTCTACACGTGCAGGCTCTGTTTGGGTTTGCCCAGCGCGTTTACCAAGTGGCAATGCTACTTTAAAGTTCTTCAATCCTTCAAAACTTTTGACGAACTCGTTGTAAAGCATAGAGGTTGAACTACCTGCCGCTGTGCCATCATTTGCCGAAAAACTATCTATATAACTACCATTCCAACTGGTCGCTACAGTGGTTACACGGTTTTTCAGGTTGTTAATAGCACCCAAGAGATAATCCTTTCTGTTTTGACTCTGAAAGTCTGCAATGATTTTGGCTTGATTGTTTGCCAAATCAAAAATAAGATATTCTATAGCCAAAAAACCACGTGCATCACGATTAAAGTCGTTAAAATTTGCGGCGTTGTTGCTGATAGCTGTTTCTATTTTGGTGCTACTCGTAGGAAAGGTAGCTATTTCTTCTGCTAAGCTCTTGCGGAGTCCGTCCTCGCCTGCCTCGCCAAAGTTATAGACGCATATAGATTGGTAGGCAAGATAGGTAGTTAGCCACTTCTGTTGGAGTTGAGATAGTGTAGTGTTATTAGGTGTTTGGGCGAATGTATTAGCGACCAATGCCAACGAGTCTGCCTTTATTTGTAGGCTATTAAACGCGGGTTTTATCAGTTGGGTGGCTACTTCTTGCAACATTGCCTTGCGGTCAAAGGGTGTTTCGGCTATGTTTTTACCCTTGTTGCAACTGAGCAAAATAGCTATGAGTACCCCGTAAGAAAACAGTTTTATCATGCTGCAAAGATATACATTTTATCGTAATTTAGATTAAGTCTAAATTATTTTTTTACTTTAAAGATTTTTGGAAAGTTATTGCGGAGAGAAATACTTCTTTTTCAATGTGTTTCAGGGGCAGGACAAAAAAAGACAGACTGTTTAGGCAGTCTGTCTTTTTGTTCTTATTAGTCGCCAAGTGCGTCTCTCTCTTTTTTTATTTTATCAGCTTTGTCATTCATTTTTAGCTTTTCATAAATTTGCGCGATGATGTCCAGCGTGTTTTTGTTTTTTGGGTCTGCTAAATATAGTTTTTCAAAGTAGGGCAGGGCTTTTTTGAATTCGGCATCTGCTTTAGCTGTTTCGGTTTTGCCTCTTTTATTAAAGTCTTCGAGGCTCATATCGTTTACTACTTTTAGAATTTCTACGCCTTTGTTGTAATACAGTGCGCCTGCATTGTAAATGGCATCGGTGAGTGCAGCCATTTTGATGGCTTGTTCGTAGGCTTCAATGGCTTCATCAAATTTCTTTGTTTTTTCATAAAGTACTCCTAAGTTAAAGTAATTTACGGCATCTTTGGGGTTTTTCTTGATGTTGTCTTTGATGGCTTGGATAGCCTCGTCAGCGTTTCCTCCTTGGTTAAATAGCTCTACGACTAATTTTTGCAGGTATTCTG
>JAYTNK010000698.1:0-2908 GCA_043748375.1 Cytophagales bacterium | reverse complement strand
CCCAAATGCCAAACCCTAACAATGCGCCTAAAGCATAAGCCATTTTAAGCCATTTTAACCATATTTTTCGTTAAACTGCATTTTTTGCGTAAGTCCTATGTCTTTTACTTGTTATGTAAAACTAATGCGAAATTGCCTACAATATCAAGACACGAAAAAAAATACAAAAAGAGGCTGTCCGAAAAGGACAACCTCTTTTTTTCGTTGCCAAATTTTGTATTGTTTTTGTGTTGTCATATAATAGACTTCTTGCAAAAGTACCTTTTCCCTCTCTCAAAATGGAGAGAGGGCAGGGTGTGAGGCTTCTAAAAAACACTTTCGCAGGAAGTCTAATGATTTTTGACCTGAAAATGAGATTCCTTACCGCGTTTGTAATGACAAAATAGTATTTTCTTTGGACTTATTTTTAGGTAATGGACTTTTCGGACAGCCTATTCGAATGGAAGCGGATTTGCAAGCCATAAAATGCAAAGCATTTTTCTGCCGAACTGAAACCGCGCTAAAAATCTTGCCTGCCGAAACAGTAGGCGAGTTTATTTGTTTTGTGCTAAAAAAGAGATAGTTTTGTAGCAGTTCTGTGTGGTAGGCAAGTAGCACCCCTGTAGCCTATCAGATGCAAATAACAACACAGTCGCACATTTAAGTTTTTTCGTTTTCCAGCTACCCAAATACGATAGCATTTGTACTCATTCTTTGCCTACCTATTTTAGTTCGGCATACCGTTGCTATCGCAATAGGCAAGTTGAAAACGTGCGTCTATGGTTAAATCCGTAACGCTTCGCTAAACTATGGACAATAGGGGCATCTACTTGTAGAAGACACTATACTTGTTCCACTTATCTCAAAAATGTGGGCAAATTTATTGCCGAATTATGCAACTAATATTATGTAAAAAATCATAAAAATAAGCCTTTGCATTTTTTTTTCAAAGGATTTTGTATTTCAAAATAATCTCATCAATATTGCAAAAAAATATACTATATGCAAAAATTATTCCTCATCTTTGCTCTGTTGCTATTCTTAACTCTAACGAATTTGTATGCTGTATCGTCTGTATCCTATCCAACCGATACCACCAAGGGTAAAATTATCATAAAGACAAATAGTAGATATGAACACAATCCAAAATTTCAGGGTGTTCATAACAATGCTAATAGAACTTCTGGATGGAGAATCACACAAACATATACTTTTGAAAATAGTAATCAAGCACCTAAACTCCTTACAGCTAAAAATCTTATAAAAGACCTTGGGAAAGACTCTAAATATGCGCCTCGCCTAAAAAAAACGAGACGTATGCAAACAATAGTGCAGGTACTTTTAGGAACAGTTACAGTTTTAACTATCTTATCTACATTCCTATTTACAATTCCTCTTAAATACTTTGCTCTTCCAATATTCCTTGGAATAGGCGTTCCATATACTATTTGGAATATAGCATCAAAAAATAGTTTGCGTCGTATTCTAAAGGATTATAACAAAGATATAGACAATATGAGAGCAAAAAAATGATAAAAATAAGCCTTCGCAAAAAAAATGCAACGGCTTAAACTTTTTATATCCGTTGGCGCGAGCGTCTTCGCTCGTACCTGCCCAACTGAAGCCTTTGGCTTCTCGCATCAGCAAAATAATCGTACTAAAAACAACACGAAAGACAGAAATGAGATGGCTTTGGGTAGGCAAGTTTATTTGTTTTGTGGTAAAAAAAAGAGTCGGTTTTGTAGCGGTTATGTATGGTAGGCAAGCAGCACCCCATGTAGCCTATCAGACGCAAATAACAACACAGTCGCACATTTAAGTTTTTTCATTTTCCAACTGCCTAAATGTGATAGCATTTAGACTCATTCCTTGCCTACCTATTTTAGCTCGGCATACTGTTGCTATCGCAACAGGCACGTTGCAAACATGCATCTATGGTTAAATCCGTAGTTACGCTTTGCTAAACTACGAACAACAGGAAATTAATTATATAAAAACCACTAAATTTATTATTATGTTTATTATAAAATATAAATTATTTAATGTTTTTTTTATTATATCTTGTTTTACTAATTTGTGTTCCTGTTATCAAAGACAATTTCCAACACGCTATAAATTAGTTTCTGTTAGTGCAGAAACAAAACAAATATTTTATCAATATGAAAATGCGCATTTAGACACTGTTGTATATTTTGTTGTATCTATAAACATAATAAAGAAAGATGATATAAAAAAAGAATATTCAAGATACAAAGATGACTATCGTTTGTGTGTGTCTGAAAACTATAGGATAAAAGATATGAATATAGTGCTAAAAAATAAGGGTGAAAAAGTAAAGATGGAAAAAATATTTTTATGGAAACTTGGCTCAGAAAACAACAAAGAAAACGAAAAAATTGAAAAATATATACAGAGCATAAATGAATGTAGAAATTACAGGAAAACATTTTGTAAAATTATTTTTTCTATAAAAAAGAGGGCTATAAAAGAAAAAATGCATCTTGAAATATTGCTACAAAATAAGAAAAAATTAAGAAAAAAAATATCCCAGTTCGTTGAAATGTAATTAACTACTTAAAAATCAGTGTGTTAGTTTAATTTTGCAACTTCAACTTAGTGAGTTGTAAGTCTGCGACTTGCGTTTTGCGATAGCAACCGCACTGACTTGGGTAGACAAGTTTATTTGTTTGATGCTAAAAAAGAGGTAGTTTTGTAGCAGTTGTGTGTGGTAGGCAAGTAGCACCACATTTTGCTATCGCAATAGGCAAGTTGAAAACGTATAAACCACTTAGTTGAAGTTAGAAACTTAAACTAAGTGGTTTGCAAGTAGTCATGCAGACTTCAACGAAATAGGCAAAAGCCATAGGCTTAGACGTTTAATAACACTCAAATTAGATGGTTTTGATCTAAGAACGTGATACCTAATTCA
>JAYTNK010000697.1:0-3505 GCA_043748375.1 Cytophagales bacterium | reverse complement strand
CGGATTCGCATTTCTGGTGGGCATCATGTTGCCTATTTACCTCCTGCACATCAACGCCCCTCATAAGAAAGTATGGTTCAATATCTTGCCTATAGTTTTTATAACGGCTTTTACAACTGCCATAGACATGGGCTTCTTTTCAAAATACGACTTTTGGGCAAGAGGTGCTATATGGTTAGTTACATGTGCCGCCAGTTTGTTTTTAGCCGTTTTACTCATTCATTTTGGGTATAGGTTATGGCATGGTAAATTTCCATCATATCAATATTAAAAGCAACTTGCCTACGTTGGGGCAGGCAAGTTTTACTAATTAGACTTCCTGCGAAAGTACCTTTTCCCTCTCTCAAAATGGAGAGCGCGCAGGGTGTGAGGCTTCTAAAAAACACTTTCGGAAGAAGTCTATTATAAAAAAAACCTTTCAGATGCGTTCTGAAAGGTTTTTTTGTTATCTTACTGCAAGCATTTCGCGGTATTTGGCGAGTGGCCAAATCTCGTCTTCTACTATCAGTTCGAGCTTATCTACACTGTAACGGATAGGCTCAAAGTATGGCTTGACTTTCGTATCGTAGGCAAGAGCCATATCGCGGCTGTTGGTAAGGTTATTGGCTTCTTTACGTACGCCAATCATGCCATGCACATTTTGTTGTATTTTGCTGATGTGGTCAGCAATATTCCTGATGGCATCTATGATAGTTTGGTAGCTTGGCACGTCTTGTAAACCTATTTCTTGCAGTCCTTTTATGTTAGCAATCAATTTGTTTTGGTAAATAACAGCGGCAGGTATGATTTGATTTAAAGCTAAATCGCCCATAATCC
This sequence comes from Cytophagales bacterium, assembly GCA_043748375.1. Taxonomy (GTDB): domain Bacteria; phylum Bacteroidota; class Bacteroidia; order Cytophagales; family Microscillaceae; genus RDXI01. The sequence continues at coordinate 2,689 of JAYTNK010000697.1, read as the reverse complement.
GCGACTCGATTTGTACTTTTTTGATGTAAGTTTCTAATTGAATTTCATGGCGCGCTTCGAGTTCGCGGTGGTTCATAATTTCGTTATCAACAAATAAATGTTCCGACTTCTTTGTAACAAAGGCATCAAGCGCAAGCGGAGTAGATTTTACATTGGGCAAGCCACGTTTTTCAGCTTCTTTCACCCATTCGTCGCTATAATTATCGCCTTCAAACAGAATGTTTTTTGATGATTTGATGTATTCGCGCAAAATATTTAGAATTGCTACTTCTTTTTTATTCTCTGAACCGCTTTTGGCAACTGCTTCGTCCACATCTTTGCGGAATTGCACGAGTTGTTGGGCAACAATAGTATTCAAAACAGTCATTGGGGCGGCACAATTTGCCGTACTTCCTACAGCGCGAAACTCAAATTTGTTACCTGTAAAGGCAAAAGGCGAGGTGCGGTTGCGGTCTGTATTATCCAATATGATATTAGGAATTTTGTTGATACCCATTTTCATATAAAGATTATCTCCTTTTTCAATCTTAATAGTAGCATTTTTTTCTAATTCTTCCAACACGCTCATCATTTCGCGTCCTGCAAAAATAGACAAGATAGCTGGAGGAGCTTCATTCGCACCCAAGCGATAGTCATTACCTGCCGTTGCGATACTTGCTCGAAGTACATCAGCATAATCATGCACTGCTTTTACTGTATTGACAAAGAAAGTCAAAAATTGTAAGTTTTCTTTAGCCTTTGAGCTTGGTGCAAGTAAATTTTTCCCTGTATCTGTACTAAGCGACCAGTTATTGTGTTTTCCGCTACCATTGATGCCTGCGAATGGTTTTTCGTGGAAAAGTACTTTGAAGCTATGCTTTTCGGCTACCTTTTCCATAATGTCCATAAGGAGTATATTATGGTCAACGGCAAGATTTACGTCTTCAAACGTTGGCGCACATTCAAATTGGCTTGGCGCAACTTCATTGTGTCGAGTGCGGATAGGAATACCCAGTTTCTGCGCCTCGATTTCAAAATCTACCATAAAAGTACGCACACGCGAAGGAATAGAACCAAAATAATGGTCTTCCAATTGTTGCCCTTTGGCAGGCGCGTGTCCAAAAACTGTCTTGCCTGACATAACAAGGTCGGGACGGGCATAATACATGGACTTGTCCACCAAGAAATACTCTTGTTCAGCACCTAATGTTGCTGTAACACGCTTAACATCTTTATCAAACAATTCACAAACAGCTGTTGCCGCTTTATCTATGAAGCCAAGCGACTTAAGTAAAGGCGTTTTATAGTCAAGTGATTCGCCTGTGTAAGAAACAAATATGGTGGGAATACAAAGCGTCTTGCCTCCCTCTATCTCCATGATGAAGGCAGGCGAGGTTGGGTCCCAAGCTGTATAACCGCGTGCCTCAAAGGTAGCGCGAATACCGCCACTTGGAAACGAAGAAGCATCAGGTTCTTGTTGTACTAAGGCACTGCCTTTGAATTTTTCGAGTACACTGAATCCTTTTTCTACTTCAAAAAAAGCGTCATGTTTTTCGGCGGTCGAGCCTGTGAGCGGTTGAAACCAGTGCGTGTAGTGCGTTACGCCTTTCGACATCGCCCATGTTTTCATACCAGAAGCTACAGAATCGGCAAGCTCCATGTCTATTTTATGTCCTTGCTCAATAAGGTTCGTAAGTTTTTTGTACGCCTCTGCGCTGATGTATTTACGCAAAGTAGCGTCATGAAATACATTGATAGCAAAATAATCAGATACTTTTTCCGCAGGGAGTTGTACCGAAATGGTAGGGCGGTTTTGGGCAGTTTCTACAGCATTGAAGCGCAATGTTGCCATTTTTAATAGGATTTTTTAAAAGTGGGTTGTTTTTTGATGCAAAATTAGAAAAATTATATTGATTTTCCAAAAAATAGGGTAAAAAAATGTTTTCTTTTCAAGTAGCAGCTACCGCTCAAAAAGAACAAAACAGATGTTTTTTGATAAGAAACGAAAATTAGATAAGCTGACATCTTTTCATGAATACCAACAGCTTTGTTTTGGCAGGCAAGTTTGCAAACTTGCCTGCCTGCTAAGAAAATATCAGTTTATTTAATTCCTATTCTTTACAACATTATTTTAAGTAAAAACTTACTATCTTTGCAACTAACGATTTGCAACGCAAATGAGGTAGCATGGACTGTTTTAAAGTAACTATGTATTATGCGAAAATACATAAAAAAGTTTTTTAGAAACGTATTGAATAAACTAATATTTTTATAAATGAAAGCTATTACTTCTCACATATTGATGATTCGCCCTATTCGCTTTGATTTTAATGCGCAAACGGCAGCCAGCAATTCTTTCCAAGACGCATCAGCCAAAACCGATGCGCAAAGTACGCAAGCGCAAGCACTTATTGAATTTGATACTTTTGTAAATCTTCTACGCGCTGAAGGCGTACACGTTTTGGTGCAAGAAGATACCGCTGAACCGCATACCCCTGACTCTATTTTCCCTAATAATTGGGTGTCTTTTCATGAAGATGGCACAGTGGTTTTATATCCTATGTACGCGCCAAATCGCAGGTTGGAACGCAGGCAAGATATTTTGCAAGCCATGAAAAGCTATTTCCATATAAATAAGGTGGAGGATATGTCTGAATATGAAGAAGATAATTTGTTTTTGGAAGGAACAGGCAGTCTTATTTTGGATAGG
>JAYTNK010000696.1:0-4663 GCA_043748375.1 Cytophagales bacterium | reverse complement strand
GTGGAAGCACTAAATTAGTCAGGGTTTTGTCATGTTGAGCTTTGCTCACAAATCGTTGATTAACTGCGCTACTGCAAAATATATTTCAAAATCAAAAATATACGAAAGGTCGGATATTAACGAGTTAGCTGATATTTTGAAAACACTAAAAACATAGGATTGTATTAATGACTTCCAAAATTGAAATACAAAGCATTTTACCAGATACAAAACTCACTTGTTTTGTAATACCTTCCCTATTCTCTAAATTTGAATGTGAAGAATTATTAAATGCAGACATTAAAAATTCGTTTCAAAAAGCCATCTCAAACTATCCAACCTATTACAGAAATAATCACAGGTTTGTAATGGATAGTGAGGATTTAGCAAACCAACTTTTTGAAAAAGTAGAATCATATCTACCCAAAATTATCGAAGTAAACTCTGCAATACAATCCGAAAATGGAGTTTGGCATTTAAAAGAACTGAATAGCAGGATTAGATTTTGCAAGTATTCAATTAATCAATATTTTCATAGGCATCTTGACGGTATTCATTACAGAAGTAATACTGTTCAGTCCAAATTAACTTTTATGATTTATCTGAATAGTGCAACTGAGTTCGAAGGCGGAAGGACATTATTCTTTAAAGCAAAAGAAACGGAGGAAATATGGGCTTCATACATTCCCAAACAAGGAGACCTAATAGTTTTTGACCATAATGTTTGGCACGAAGGAGAGGTTTTAACAAAAGGTGAAAAATTTGTTTTAAGAAGTGATATTCTTTATTCAAGAAAAGAAACAGCACATAGTCAAGAACCTTTTAGTGGTCATTTAGGTTACATCTGGTCGTTACTTAAATTTGACAATAATACAATTTTAAGTGGTGGCAGAGACAAGGAAATAAAGGTTTGGAATAATTCAGGAGAACAAAAAAAATCTTTGCAAGGACATCAAAATTCAATTTTGTGTATTGAAAAAATAAGTGATGATATTTTTATTTCAGGTTCAAGAGACCAGCAAATAATTGTTTGGAAAGATTATAAGATTCTAAATAAAATAAAAATTCACTCGGCAATAGTGCTTGCATTATGTCGTATAGACAATAATACTTTTGCTTCAAGTAGCGGCGACAATACCATTAAAATATCTAATCTTGTTGGAGATATTTTAAAGACATTAAATGAACATAGCGATTGGGTTTGGCAAGTCATTAAAATTGATGATAATATTATTGCTTCAAGTTCGGAAGATTGTTCAATAAAAATTTGGGACTGTGAAATTGAAAAATCAATTTGTACATTCCAAACAAACGCTCCAATTATCAGTCTTGTTTTCAGTAAGGAAACAAAAAAACTTATAAGCGGGAACTTAAAAGGTGAGGTTTCTATCCAAACTTTGACAGATGATTATCAGCAAAAAGAAATAAGCACTTTCAAAGCGCACAATGGGATTATTAGGACAATTAAACTAATAGACGACACACATATAGCGACAGGAGGCGAAGATAATAAAGTAAAAATCTGGACTTTAAATGGAGAATTAATTTTTGAACTTGAACATCAAAATTTTGTACAGTCTATTGAACTTTTGGATAATAATACTATAATGAGTGCTTCATACGACGGAACAATTAAGACTTGGAAACTTTGATGCACTAAGCAAAACATCAGCCAACATAGACTTGGCAAAAGCGGTCAGAAAGAAGTGCTTCAATGAAACATTTGTACAAGGCTCAACAGCATTAATTCTATTAGACTTTTGTGCTAAACTTTTCTAAACACCAACGTTATATTGGGCAGGCAAGCTGACTACTTGCCTGCCCAAACTACGTTTATAGCTCAAATCGTGTAGAGAAGAATATCCCAAATTTACGAATATTGGGGCGTTCTAAGTAGGTGACGCGGTGCAAAAAAGTAATGCGGATAAATTTGAATATATTGCTGACTCCATAACCTACTTCGGCGTATGGGCGATAATCTAACGAAAAGGGGCGCGGAATATCGCTTCCTGCCAAGTTTTGCGGGTGTTTAGCAGGGATAAGCAGGCGGTTCTCATCGCGCAAACTGCCCACGAGCAGGTTCGCAGCCACAAAAGTACGCCATTTCAATTTGCGGAAAAGAGGCAAACGATTAAACATCAGTCCGCTAAAGTTGTGTTCGTAATTCAAGCCAATATGTTGGTCGCTTACAAATTCAAGATAGTTCATCAAGCTATAACCGTAAAAATTATAGAAGAAGCCTCTATTACCCAAGTGCACCTCGAGCAATGGATAAGGAATTTTTGATGGTGTGTACGAGGCGGTCAGCACATAATAAGAGCGTCCTAATGTCCCTAAGCCTAAGTTTTGTTCAAAGGCGACAGCGAATTTATGGTAGTCAAAATCACTTCCCAACAATCCCACAAAGCCACGTGTATAACGCAGGGTTACTACAGGCAATTTGGCTGTACCCAAGCTACTTCTATAATTGCCAATAAAATAAAAGCGTTCGTCTTTGGCAAGGCGCGTTTCGAAAGTAAGTTCAGTAATATTAAAATTAGTAGCCGTTGGCTGCACTTGTCCTGTCTCGTAAGGCTGGGTATAGTAGGCGAAGTGTTGCCCTATTTGTTCAAAAGCTATATTGCGAAAGCGCACAGTTTGGGTAACACCTTTGATGAGGTCGCGTTGGATGTAAGCTGTGTTTTCTTTTTTGTAAAAAGGCGTACGCGTCGATACATTGAAAAAACTAAGAGAGGCAATAAACGCACCAGGCGCGGCTACGCCATCAGGGTTTACGGCAAACTGCGTAATTTCCTCGCTACGTTCTACGGCTATTTCTGTCCACCGTTTACGGAACGGAATATAACGCAAACGCGCCATGTATTTGAAGCGTTCGTCTTTGGTGCCGTAGGCAAGGTGCGCTTTTAACTCCAACTTTTGGCTAAAAAACTCATTGGTACGAAAGCCCAACCGCAGGCGATGCCCTTCTACGTCATTGAAGGCATACGTATAGATATAATTGCCGACATCTATTTTCTTCCACGTATAATAACCCGAACTAATTAAAGCTATAATATTAGAGTATGCCTTTACTATGGGTACTTGTTTTATAGTATCAATAAGTGCGTATGTTTTTATTTCGCCTGGTGTGAGCGAGTCATGGCGGACTGTTGCCCAATACGCATTATCTCTTGCCTTCAAGTGAGCATCGGCTTTAACTTCAGTTTGTTGTTGAAAAAACTTAAGCGGATAGCGTTTGTCTGTAATAATATCACGGTTTGAGGTATAAAACTTAGCCAATAAACCTGCCGTATTTTTTCCCATTTGGGCAACATTGACCATTACGCGGGTTTTTACAGGCAGCCACGCACCTTGTGCAGTGGGTTCGAGTTCTTGTTGAATACGCATTTTTTCCAAGAAGTTCACGTTTACTTGCTTGCCTACCCCCACATCTATTTGTTTCAAGGCGAAGCTGGTCGTGTCAATCCAAATAATACCTTCAAAGGCTAAGTCCTCTTTGCGGTGCGGTGTTATTTCTAAGCGGTAGCACCAATAATCGCCCACTAAGACTGTATCAGCCAAGAAATAATCGTAATTCCCTTTCCAACTATCGGCAAGAGGCGACACGAAATCTTTGGCAAAAATGTTCATCCAATTCTTATAAAAATTGTATTCTTGAAAAGATGAGCCAATGATTTGAGATATGCTCGTGTTGTCGCTTAGTCCTACACCGTCTATTTTCGTTTTCAAAATAACTTCTTTGGTGCGGTCAGGGTTTTGTTGCACATAATATCGCGAAATACTTTCAGACATAAAGATAGGGATGAGGGGTTTCCCTTCCTCGCCTGTAAGACCGCCTGTGCTGTCTATAGCCGCCATTACTTTTTTGATAACCCTGCGCTTCCCAAATTTATCCGCCACATTGTCTATATCCAATTCTATTTTAGTATAAACTTCTTGCTCATATTGAGGGAGTTTGCGCTTGTCATGTTTATCTTTTGCCGCAACCACTTTGCGCATAATAGGATAAGCGGGGTCTTCCCCCGATGTGAGTACAACGGTAGCTAATTGAGAAGAATTGGCTTCCATTTGGAAGTTCAATATATAAATACCCGCTTCATTTTTCGCGCTCGAAACCACTTTGGCGCGTGTAGCGTAGCCCACATAGCCCACTACAATGGAGTCTTGCATATTGGGTGCTTTGAGGGTAAAGTAGCCATCAAAGTCTGAATTAGTACCTATTTGGTTATTGCTGGCAAGATAAACGTTGGCAAATGGTATGCCTTCGCCTGTAGCGGCATCAGTCAATTTCCCTTTTACGGTAATTTGTGCTTGTACATAATGGCACGCAAACAGACTGCATAATAACCACCCTATATAAATGCTTTTTTTCATATCCTTCTAACGAAATTATTCGAATTTGTGCTTAAAAATAAGTGATTTTTTTATATCATGCAAATATCCGTAACTTATACAAAAAAACAAAAGTATTTTCCCACTTGCCTACCAAATATTTGAAAATTGTCAATGATCGATAGACTTTGACAAGGATTCGAGTTTAAAGGCGACTGAAGTTACCTCTATAGTGTTTTCAGGTTATTTTGAACGAATAAAAACAAACATTTAACTTATACTGATATACCTTAGGAACGTATAAAAAATAACTTCACACTTTTAGCCACGCTGTAAGCGTCTGTTATTGGAC
>JAYTNK010000695.1:0-2178 GCA_043748375.1 Cytophagales bacterium | reverse complement strand
CAAGTTTATCCGAATTGCAAGACAAAGTGGAAGTGCTTTTTGATGAACGTTTAGTACCACACGTTTTTGCAAATAATGAGCATGATTTGTATTTCATGCAAGGTTATGTTACAGCAAAACACCGCTTGTGGCAGATGGAGTTTATCTCTTATGTAGCCGCAGGTCGACTGTCCGAAATTTTTGGAGAACGTGGTCTTGCACACGACCGCACTCAACGAAAAATGGGGGTTTTGTATGCTGCGGAAAATGCCGTAAAGGAAACAGAAAAAGATACATTGACCAAACGCGTTACGAATGCCTATACTGAAGGCGTAAATGCTTATATTAAGCAACTTGCTCCAAAAGATTATCCGCTTGAATATAAAATATTTGACTATGCACCTGAAGCATGGACTCCACTTAAAACCGCGCTTGTTTTGAAATATATGGCTCAAGACCTTGCCATGCGTACTGATGACGTGCCACTCACTAATGTCTTAGAGAAATATGGAAAAGGCGTAATCAATGAGCTTTTTCCGCAAGGCTCGCGGTATCAATCGCCCATTATTCCCAAAAATACCAAATACGATTTTAAACGGCTGCCTATTCCAAAAGTGCCGAAAGATGTTTCCTATCTACCTACCCCTAAACCTGAGAAAAAAACAAATAAGCCGATTTCCTATCTCAATCCTGATGAGCAAAAAGAAAATAATGGGAGTAATAACTGGGCGATTAGTGCCGAAAAGTCAATTACAAATTACCCTATGCTTGCCAATGACCCACATTTGAGCCTAAACTTGCCTTCGATTTGGTTTGAAATTCAATTAGTTGGACCTAAAATAAATGTCTATGGGGTAAGTGTGGTGGGTACGCCTTGTGTTGCTATCGGATTTAACCAAGAAATAGCATGGGGGGTTACAAATGTTGATGCTGACGTGCAAGATTGGTATAAAATTAAGTTTCAAGACAGTACACGTAAAACCTACTTCCATGATAAAAAGTGGAAGAATACCACTACACGTAACGAAGTTATCAAAATTAGAAATGGACAAAATATAGTCGAAAAAGTAATTTACACCCATCACGGACCCATAGTAGCACACTTGCAGGATTCTGCTCTTGCACGCAAAAACCGTGTACCTATAGACGCGGCTTTGAGATGGACAGGACATGATGCGTCCAACGAACTTTTGGCATTTTACAAGCTAAATCGCGCTCATAATTACGAAGACTACAGGAAAGCCATTGCTTTTTTTATGGTGCCTGCCCAGAATTTTATTTTTGCTGACGTACATAAAGATATAGCGATAACGCCAAACGGTAAGTTCCCGCTCAAGTGGCGTGGACAGGGCAGGTTTGTGCTTGATGGTACAAATCCTGAACATGACTGGCAAGGATGGATTCCACAAGTGCAAAATCCTCATGTGAAAAATCCAGAGCGTGGCTATGTATCTTCGGGTAATCAATTCCCTACTGACTCACTTTACCCATACTACTTACACTGGCGTTTTGTGCGTTACGATAGAGGAGCGCGTATCAATGAACGGTTGGATAGTATGAAAAATGCAAGTGTAGATAGCATGCGCAGTGTACAAAATGATGCTTTTGGCGTATTGCCACGCGAGGTATTGCCTAAACTACTTGCCTACGCAGCCCAGAAAAAATGGAGTCCAAATGAACAAAAAGCCTTAGATGCACTCAAAAAATGGCAATACCACTATAATGCTCAAGAAATAGCCCCTACTATTTTCAGTAGTTGGTGGGGTAATCTTGTTGAAGCAATATGGGGTGATGAATTTGATAATGCCTCCACGCGCTTCCCTGTAAATGACCGAACATTAGAGCTTGTTATGGCAGGCGATAGTTTGGGCAAACGGTGGTTTGATAACGTAAAAACTTCTGATAAAAAGGAAACATTGGCTGATTTAGTGCTTGACGCTTTTAGTAAAACTATACGAGATTTAGAAACTGCCACCAGTACTAAAGAGGCAGGCAAGATAGCTACATGGGCAAATCACCGTAATTCTGCCGTACAACACCTTTTGCGCATACCCGCATTTAGCGTGTTGAATATTCAAAGCAACGGCGATAGAAGCACTGTAAACGCTATGGATTTTGGAAATCACGGGCCTTCTTGGCGCATGATTGTCGCATTGGGGCGCGTTCCAAAAGCGTATGGTATATTCCCTGGCGGACAGT
>JAYTNK010000694.1:0-3513 GCA_043748375.1 Cytophagales bacterium | reverse complement strand
CATTTTAAGTTCCTCTTCGTTCCAACTTTCTATGTTATTGTAAGCATTTTTGAAAATTTTATCAAACGTTTCTTGCTCATTTACAGTTAATTGTATAGCGGGTGCGTTTGTCCACTCGCTCAACAAAGCACTCGTATTATTACCTTTCAAGCGCGTTAAGTGAAATAAGTCTATCAAGTCTGCTTCAGAGTATTTTATATCCTTGCGTTGTTTTTTTGCCATTATAGTAAGTATATATGTTTTTTATAAAAACATTCAAAGCTATCCTTTTTCATTCACATTTCCAAATCATATTCCATGAAACACCTTTTTCTCTTATTGTTTGGGCTATTTTGTTTCCAAAATAGCTATGCCCAAACTACGCAAACCTCCCCTATAAACGGAGTACAGGATGTTCGTCCTGATTGCGTTGCGTTTACAAATGCCACGCTATTTTTAGACTATCAGACGAAAGTCGAAAAGGCTACCTTAGTTATCCGAAACGGCTTCGTAGAAAGCGCGGGCATGAATGTTGGCATACCCAAAGATGCTGTAGTTATCGATTTGCAAGGCAAGTGGATTTATCCCAGCTTCGTTGATATGTATAGCGACTATGGAATGCCCGAAATCAAGCGCGGTGGTGGTGGCGGTTTCTTTAGTGAGCAATTTGTTTCAGAAAAGAAAGGCTCTTTTCATTGGAATCAAAGCGTACAACCCGAAACGCAAGCCGAAAGTATGTTTATGGTCAATAATACAACGGCTACAGATTACAGAAAAGCAGGATTTGGCACTGTACTTACACACTATCAAGATGGATTGGTGCGCGGAACAGGTGCGTTGGTAACTTTGCGCAAAGGTTTAGAAAATGAGGTAATGATACAAGGAAAAGCCTCGTCTCACTTTTCATGCTTCAAAGGCACTTCGAAACAATCCTTTCCTGCGTCTGATATGGGCGCGTTTGCACTCATTCGCCAAACATACATAGACGCTGATTGGTACAGCCGTAATACAGAAAATAAAGCATACAACTTGTCGCTTCAGGCTTTTCAACAAAACAAGTCCTTGCCTACCCTCTTCGAAACCAAAAACCGTTTGTATAGCCTCCGCATAGAAGCCGTAGGCAAGGAATTTAACACGAACTATATTATCAAAGGCATAGGCGACGAGTACCAGCGTTTGGCAGAACTCAAAGCCACCAATTATCCATTTATTTTGCCTTTGAACTTCCCTGATGCATACAACGTAACGGATATTTTAGAGGCAAACCTTGTAAAATATACCCAAATGAAGCATTGGGAACTCGCGCCTACTAATCCTGCACAATTAGTAAAAGCAGGCATACCTATAGCTTTTACCCTCACAGGCTTGAAAAACAAAGGCGATTTTTGGGCTAATTTGCGCAAAGCTATCTTATACGGATTGCCAGAAATGGAAGCACTCAAAGCACTGACACACACACCCGCGAAATTACTCAAAACCGAAAAAACAGTAGGGCATTTGCAAAAAGGCGCGATAGCCAACTTCCTGGTAACATCAGGCAATATATTCCATGCCGAAACTGTTTTGCACGACAATTATATACAAGGATACAAACACAACCTACAACCTATCATTACAACCGATGTGCGCGGTACGTATGACTTGAGTATGGGCATTCCACAAACTATTTATCAATTTTCGCTAAAAGGCAAACTTGAAAATCCTAACGGGCTTATTGAACGAACTGCCGACTCCCTTAAAATTACGCCCAAAGTAAGCATACAAGGCGATGCCATTACGTTGTCCTTTAATCTTACCCCCAAAAAACCCGAAGCAGGCGAGGTGCGTTTAACAGGTTGGGCAGTAGGCAAGAATTGGCAAGGCACAGGCGAAAATCCTCAAGGGCAATCTTTCGTATGGCAGGCAAGTTACAAAAATGCTGTGCCAAATGACTCTATTAAACCCGTACCAAACCCGCCCGCAGTAGAGGTAGGCAAGCTTGTGTACCCATTTGAGGCATACGGACAGGAGAACTTGCCTGCCCCCCAAACCTATCTCATAAAAAATACAACGGTTTGGACAGGCGAACAAGACGGTAATTTAACTGAAACAGATGTACTTGTAACCAATGGGAAAATCGCAAAAATAGGCAAAAACTTGCCTGAAAATGGCGCAAAAGTGGTGAACGGGGCAGGCAAGCACCTTACAGCAGGTATCATTGACGAACATTCGCACATAGCCCTTTACAATATCAATGATGTGCAAACAGTGTCTGCAGAAGTTCGTATGATAGACGTTATCAATTCAGAAGACATTGACATATACCGACAACTCGCAGGAGGCGTAACTTCTTCTCAACTGCTGCATGGCTCGGCAAATTGTATAGGGGGACAGTCGGCTATCATCAAATTAAAATGGGGCGAAGCTCCAAGCAAAATGCTCTACTCCAATATGCCCAACTTTATTAAGTTTGCGTTAGGCGAAAACCCGAAAAATGGTAATTCAGGCTTCGGCAATACGCAACGTTACCCCCAAACACGTATGGGCGTAGAACAGGCTATAGAAGATGCATTTGTACGCGCCAAAGAATATTTGGAGAAGAAGAAAAAAGGCGGCAATAGCTTTCGCATAGATTTAGAATTAGAAGCCGTAGGCGAGATATTGGAAGGTAAACGCTACATTACTTGTCACTCTTATGTGCAGTCTGAAATCAATATGTTGATGAAGTTAGCCGATAAACACAAGTTCAGAATAAACACGTTCACCCATATACTCGAAGGTTACAAAGTAGCCGACAAAATGAAGGCGCATGGCGCAGGTGCGTCCAGCTTCTCGGATTGGTGGGCGTATAAATTTGAAGTGAAAGATGCTATACCACACAATGCCGCCATACTCACACAATTTGGTATTACTACAGCCATAAACTCTGATGACGCAGAAATGGCAAGACGACTCAATCAAGAAGCCGCCAAAACTATCAAATATGGTGGGCTAACCGAACAAGAGGCGTGGAAAACCGTTACCCTAAACCCTGCTAAATTATTGCACTTGGACGACAGAACAGGAAGCATCAAGGTAGGCAAGGACGCAGACCTTGTGCTGTGGACTGCCAACCCGCTTTCTATTTATGCCGTAGTCGAAACCACTATGATAGACGGCACCATCTATTTTGACCGCGTTCAAGATGAACAAGCTCAAATTAAACTTAGAGAAGACCGTGCTCGACTAATTCAAAAAATGTTGCAAGCCAAACAACAAGGCTCGCCTACCCAAAAACCCGCCTTCCAAAAATTGCGGAGATGGTCGTGCTGTGCCGACACACACAGCTTATTGGAAGAATAGTCAGTCTTCTTTTTGAGTAGTAGAGATGCCACCCACAAAAGACAATACGGCTCATTTGCTACTCAAAAAGAAAACTCACGAAGAATAAGCTGTATTTTACAAATAAAAAAAGACTGTCTTGGAAGACAGTCTTTTTTTAGGCAATTAAGCGTTTTTACTCCTTATCCACATCTACCACAAAATTTTTAGTAAGCCAATTTCTTCCTAATAAAA
>JAYTNK010000693.1:0-2251 GCA_043748375.1 Cytophagales bacterium | reverse complement strand
GTTCCATAAAGATTGTAATGGCACTATTTTGCAAGCTGGAGATACAGTTATATTGACCAAGATGTTAGATGTTAAAGGCTCTACCCTCACCGCCAAAATGGGAACGGTTGTCAAACATATCCGCTTGGTAGCCGATAATAACGAACAAATAGAAGGAAAGATAGATGGGCAAATGATTGTAATACTAACAAAATTTATTAAAAAGGTGAGTTAATAAGTATCTGCTTTTAAACTTGCCTACCCACCTGCTTAAAATTACTCCATCATTTTGGCAGGCAAGGCGTAAGTCTTGCCTGTTTTATTTCTTTGGTTCTTCGAAAGTTATTACGGGATAGCCACGCTGTAAGCATCTGTTATACACTTTAGCACCCCGCAAAAGCCTGAAAAACAGATTCTTACAGCATGACTGCTCATATATTTTGGTAGCTTCCGCTATAACTTTCTAAGAACCAATTATTTTTGAATAGCAATTTTTAGTTACAATGAATATCGTACTCAAGTACTTACCAAAAAAGACTATCCAAAAGATTTGGACAGTCTTATTTACCTAATTTATGTAACTTAGCAACCTAAATCCATAGACAAAAATTCGGCTGAAGCCCAGCCTTCATATTTGCCATAGCGGACTTTATACCAAGTTTCGCCCATTTCATTTTGAAAAACATTGTCAGGCTCATCATAGTTAGTAGGAGGCAATAGATAGACTTCTTTGCCAAAAGGAATAACTTTGATAAGTTTTTGGTCTGTCATAGGGTTTTCGCGGATACTCAAACCCGACTTAGCCGTAACCGAAGCCGTAGAAAGGCATAGGTACGCACTGAATACATAGCCTTCTTTTGTACCATAGCGAACTTTGCACCAAACGCCTTCCAAACCATTGACAACATCAGTGTTTTCGCCAAATTGCGTAATGCCTACTTCAGAGTTTTTGGGTGCTACAGTTACTGCCTTACCTGACGAATTACCACTACTGCGCAATGTCAAACCAGAGTTGGCTGTAACAAGCCCTTTTTGCAATACATCGTTAAAACTTGTTTTGGTAGCATCATCTCCCTCTGTTGCGGCAGATGCATTGCTTGTAGCTTTCAGATTATCACCCATGCGCAGATACGCACCAAAAGCCCAACCCTCTTTTTTGCCATATTTCACCTTATACCAATTAGATTTTTTGCCTTTTAGCGTTACAGATGCCCCTTTTTCGGCAATGTTTACGATGGCATTGGTAGGCAAGAGGGTTACAAGTTTGCTGGTACTTTCAGGCTCTTCGCGCATAGCCAAGCCCGATTTGGCTGTAACAACGGCTTTGCTTTCATCTGTAGAGCCTTTTTCTGCTGGTTCATCTGTTTCGCTTCCTTTGTTGGTAGCTTTTTCATTAACTTTTTCATCAACTTTTTCATTAGTTGATTCTTTTTTGCCTTCTTCTTTTTTTTCGCCTCCTTTGCCTCCGCAATTTGAGAACACAAGCACGAAACAGAAAGACAAATTCAATAATGTCTTTTTCATGTTTTTTTTGAGTATTGTAACGACATTGTTACATCGCAAAATTAACTATTTATTTGTAAGAAATGTTATGGTATGTAAGTTTTTTTTGCGACACTACAAACCGTGTATTTTTGCGCCATGTTTGTTTTCTTACCCCATATAATCGTAGCGTCTGCTACAACCTATGCCATGACAAATAAATATTGTTTTTTTTTATTAGACTTCCTACGAAAGTACCTTTTCCCTCTCTCAAAATGGAGATAGGGCAGGGTGTGAGGCTTCTAAAAAAACACTTTCGCAAGAAGTCTATTCTAAACTGAAGACTACCCTATCATTTTGGCAGGCAAGGAGTACATCTTACCTATTTTTTTATGATTTACTTTCTTCTGTAGTGGTTTGGATTTGGTATAAATGTCGATTTTCAGGCAAGAAATTTAACGAGCTTACTACTTTTCTGCCTGTTTGGGCTTCTAACTGTAGGCGAGATTGCCCTGCAAAATTGCCTCCTAAAGTAGCACAATCCTTTATTTCTTGGTACGTTTGGGCATCTCGCGCCTCTGTAAATTCTGCTGTAGACTCTTCTGCTAAAATCGTAAAAGCAAGTTCGAGGCGCGTCATATTATCCCGTAAATTTTGTTTTTTCAAGCCTTTTAGTTCGCTGTGTTGTTTGGGCGTGATGCCAAAAGTGCCTTTAGCAATCATAGTAGTAAGCACGCCATATTGTTGGGCAGACGTGATGCCCCGTTTACACCAAATAGCTTCCAGTTCT
>JAYTNK010000692.1:0-8714 GCA_043748375.1 Cytophagales bacterium | reverse complement strand
CAAGCTCAGGCTTTTTTTCAAGCTCGGTGGTACATTGCGTGAAACAGAGGCAAATTAAAAGGCGTACATACAGTTTGAAAGGTGGCATAGTCGTATCGTTAGGCGCGTTCAGAATATTTTCAACAAAATTAACTCCAAAACCGAAAATAAACAATATTTTTGCAGAAAATATATTGTCTATTGGCTGTATGAATCTAAAAGTAATTTGTATTAACGACCAACACCGTCCAAATGAGGTGCCGACTACCCGCTGGATTAAGAAAGGCGACACGTATCATGTGATTGAGATTACGAAGTTAAACGCTCAAGGGGGCGTATATGGTTGCAAATTAGCCGAAATAAACAATGACGACCTCGTGCCGTACCAGTTTTTTCGCCTTGACCGCTTCGCTGTGCCGATGCTCGATAAAATTAAAGACGAGATACTTGAGCAAATTGACATCAGCGACTTAGACGAAGTCTTGAAGCCTGCCGAAACATTGGTGTAATGCCAAGATAGCTTATTATTCATTCTGCATTTTGAATATTTTTTTCATTCCTTCGTGGTATCCTTCGCCTGATAGCCCTTTAACAGGTATATTTTTTCGTGACCAAGCCGAAGCCATTACCCAACTGCACGCTGAGTGTGCAGTTGGTATCAGTACTTGGGGGCAAAATGATGCACGGTTATTGCTTTGGGGGCATACACCTCTGCAAAGTTTGCGCAAACGCTTCACCAAACCCGCCTCTGCTGTTTATCAACACAGCGAGAATTTGGTAGAGTTTTTTACGCCTACATTTACGTGGACGCGCCGCATTTGGCGAGGGAATTTGGCGCAAATCACACGTGCAAATTTCAAAAACCTGCGTCAATTTGAAGCATTAAAAGGCAAAACAGACATTATCCACGCTCATGTGGGCTTTCCTGCGGGTTATATCGCGCAACAAATAAGTGCGAAAACAGGTATTCCTTACGTGATAACCGAGCAAATGAGTCCTTTTCCTTTTCCGTACTTTGTGCGGGCAGGCAAGTTGATGCCTAAACTTGCGCTTGCCTACCAAGATGCGCAAGCCAACATAGCCATCAGCCCTTCTCTACAAACACAAATGGCAAGTTATGGCGTTTCTCGCCTTGCCTACGTGCCGAATTTGATAGATGAACGCGATTTCTTGCCTGCCTTGCCTGCCCATGCCGTTTTTACATTCTTTATGTTGGGGCGTATGGTATCGCAAAAAGGCGTGCCTGTGTTGTTGCAGGCTATTGCGCAGTTGGTAGGCAAGTTTCCCACTATCCAATTTCGTTTGGGAGGCGAGGGCGAGGAAAAACTTGCCTACCAAACCCTTGCTCACAGTTTAAACATCGACAAACACATCACGTGGTTGGGCGAATTGACGCGTAGGCAAGTGGCGATTGAATGTCAGGCGTGCCATGCGTTTGTATTGCCAAGCCTACACGAAACTATGGGCGTAGTATTGGCGGAAGCCCTTGCCTGCGGAAAGCCATTGGTGAGTACTTATTGTGGAGGGGCAGAGTCAGTGGTTACACCTGAAAACGGACTGCTTGCGCAGGTAAGCCATGTCGAAGATTTAGCTGAAAAAATGGCGCAAATGATGCTTCATTATGATACTTATAAGCCTGAAATTTTGCGACAAGATGCCTTGAACCGCTTTTCGCGCCGCGTAATTGTAGATAAATTATTGGAAATATATGCAACCGCCATTGCCAAAAAGTAAAAACTACAAACACATAACAAACAAAGTTTGCATGATACAGCTCGCTTTTTTTGTTTTTAGACAAAAAAAAGTATATTTGCACTCCTTAATATTAAAAATTAAAAATAGCACTATCCTTTCCAAACCATATAAACACTCATGGAACAATATCGAGATGATGTAGAGGCTGCCAATGCATTGGCGGGTATTTATGGACAACTGCGCCAAGAGATAGCGAAAGTTATCGTAGGGCAGGAAGACACCGTTCATCAATTGCTTACCGCTATCTTCTGCCAAGGGCACTGCCTGCTTGTAGGCGTGCCTGGCTTGGCAAAAACCCTATTGGTGCAAACCATCGGCAATGCGCTTGACCTCAAAGCCAATCGAATTCAATTCACCCCTGATTTAATGCCTTCCGATATATTGGGGGCAGAAACACTCGACCAAGAACGTAATTTTAAGTTTACACAAGGCGCGATATTTGCCAATATTATCCTCGCTGATGAGATAAACCGCACGCCCCCCAAAACACAGTCTGCCTTGTTGGAAGCCATGCAGGAACACGCTGTAACCATTAGCGGAAACCGCTACAAGTTAGAACTGCCGTTTTTTGTATTGGCTACCCAAAACCCCATAGAGCAAGAAGGTACGTATCCCTTGCCTGAAGCCCAACTTGACCGCTTTATGTTCAATGTCTATTTGGACTATCCAAGTTTGGAAGCAGAGAAACTCATTGTGAAAAACACAACGGCTGACCTTAAACCTACCGTAAACAAAATCATAAACGCCACAGAAATACTTGCCTTCCAACAACTTGTGAGGCGTGTACCTGTTGCTGATAATGTGATAGATTATGCGGTTCGCCTTACACAGAAAACGCGCCCTCAAACAGCCAATGCTGCCAAAGAAGCAAACGATTATTTGGAATGGGGTGCAGGTCCACGCGCTTCGCAATACCTCGTTTTGGGGGCAAAATGCAATGCTTTATTGAGAGGCAAATATTCGCCCGATATTGAAGATGTGAAATCAGTTGCCTTGCCTATTTTGCGCCACCGTATCGTTCGAAACTTCAAAGCTGAAGCCGAAGGCATGACAGTTGATGCGATTATTAAAAAAATGATGTAGGCAAGTTTAAAAAAATCTTCTTTATCTCAAACTTTATCCCTCTATTTGATGCAATCTAAAGAATTTTTATTTCAATATCTCAATGCCAACGCGCCTGTCGGTTATGAAAAAGAGGGGCAACAGATTTGGCTCAACTATTTGAAGCCATACATAGATAGCTATGAAATAGACGATTACGGCTCAGTAGCGGCTGTCGTGAATCCCGATGCCGACTTTCGTGTAGTGATAGAAGCTCACGCAGATGAGATTTCTTGGTACGTAAATTACATTTCAGAAGATGGTTATATTTATGTCATTCGCAATGGTGGCTCTGACCACATGATTGCACCCTCGATGCGCGTGGATATACATGGCGACAAGGGAAAAGTGAAAGGCGTGTTTGGCTTTCCAGCTATCCATGTGCGTGTAGGCGAGAAAGAGGAAATTAAACCAGAAGTAAAAAATATTTTTATTGATGTAGGCGCGAATACAGCCACAGAAGTAGAAGAGCTTGGCATACACGTAGGCACAGTTATCACGTTTGAGGCAGATTTGATAGAACTAAACGGCAAATACTACGCAGGACGCGCTTTAGACAACCGTATTGGTGGCTATATCATTGCAGAAGTTGCCCGCAGATTGAAAGAAAACAATGTAAAGTTAGACTTTGGATTGTATATCGTAAACTCGGTACAAGAAGAAGTGGGTTTACGAGGCGCAGAAATGATGTCAAGACGTTTGAAACCAAATGTCGCGGTTTGTGTTGATGTCTGTCATGATTCTTTTTCGCCTTTGGGTTATAGCAAAGTTCGCGATGGAGCTATAAAAGCGGGTTTAGGTACGGTTATAACCTACGCGCCTGCCGTACACAATACTGTGCGCGAAATGTTGCTTGATACGGCTAAGGCTCAGGAAATTCCTTTTCAACGCCTTGCCTCTTCACGCGTAACAGGTACAGATACCGATGCTTTCGCTTACACAACTACAGGAGTGCCATCTGCTTTGCTGTCTGTTCCGCTTAAATATATGCACACCACTGTAGAAATGGCACACCAAGCCGATATAGAAAGTACTATTCGCTTGTTTTATGAGTTCTTGCTACAACTTAAAGCAGGTCAAAACTTCAAGTATTTTGCTTAATAGACTTCTTACGAAATAAAACCAATACTTGTAACGTAACAGGCTTTGCATAGCAGGCAAGTTGCGTTACATTTTTTTGTCTGTATTTTTTAAAGTTGGCTGTTTAGTTGGTCTTTCTTTTGGGCTATTTCTGCAAGGAGGAGTGGATTGTCTTCTATAGCGTTGCCTACTACGAGCATATCAGCCCCTGCTTCCCACATTTCGAGGGCGCGCTGTGGCAAACGGATTCCTCCGCCTACTATCAAAGGGCAGTCGGTAGATTTGGTTAGAAGGCGAATCATGGCATTGCTAACGGCTTTATCAGCACCGCTTCCTGTATCAGCATACATTAAACGGAGTCCAAGCATCTCGCCTGCCATAGCGATACAAGCGGCTACTTCTGGTTTATCGTAGGGGAGTGGGGTTGTATTGCTCATGTAAGAGGCTGTGGTAGGCTTGCCTCCCTCTACCAGCATATAGCCTGTAGGCAAAACCTCTATCTTGCTTTTTTTCAGTATAGGGGCGGCTACAATATGTTGCCCGATTAAAAATTCAGGGTTTTTTCCAGAAATGAGTGATAGGAATAAGATGCCATCAGCGAGCGAGTCGATGTGCATATTGCTACCAGGGAATATGATAACGGGTTTATTGGTGTGATTTTTTATGCGTTGAATGGTGCTACCTATATTCCAACCTTGAATTAGACTTCCTCCCACAAGCACCCATTCCACTTGTGCGAATGCATCAAGAGAAAGGAGCTTTTGCAATATTTCTTCATCAAATTTATCAGGGTCTATAAGCAAAGCGAGGGACTTTAATCCGCGCTGTTTGCGGTCAGACAGATTATGCAGAATGTTCATCTTTCTCTTTTTTTTTATCTTTTTTGAAGGTAATAGGAAAGTTATCTTGTACTTTTTCCAATACAATATCTACAAGAATAGAGCCTGCGCGACTCAAGAGCATATTTACCCAACTATTGCTATTATTACTATTTTTAGGTGTGGGCATCTCCACATAATGTATTTCGCGTGCTGGTGTTTGTTTTTCTCTTTTCTCCTGTTTGCTCGGTACAAACAACCACCGCACCACCTTATAGCCAATATAAGCAGATACTATGCCCACGACAGTGGTTATACTATCGCGCTTTAAGTCATTCCATGTGTGGTCGAGGTTTTGTTTCGCCTCTTGCATTTTGCGCACCAACACCAGTCGCTGTTCGGTATTGTTTGGCAATGGGTTTAGGGGAACGGGTAAATTTGTCATGAGATATTTTCAATAAAAATTTGTAGGTTAGTGCATATTATTTTACCACATATTTAATAAACTGTTGTAAGGATTTTTGCAACCAACGTTTAGTATTTACCAATAAAGTATTTCTCAATAAGAAAGCTAACACAATTAAACTAAAGTGTATGCCTGCCACTAATAGGAAGCCCATGTAGGGTGCGCCTGCACAAAAAGGCAATGTGTTTAAGTAGAGTGCCAACGCTATATTTAGGAACAACATCATACTACCGAGCAGTAAGCCCAATAAAGCAAGCTGAAATAGTAATGCTCCTGCTCGTCCTATTCGGTCTTGTGCTTCTACCTTAGCAAGTTCGAGGCGCGCATCTATGTAGCGGTACAGGTTCTGCGTAAATTCGTTTATTTTTAGGAAGCCCAAGCGTGTAAGAGGTTAAGAGGTTTTCTTTCGAGTGCAAAAATAGGAAAACATTTGCAAAAAAGCTACTAACTGCACAAATAACCCAAAGCATTTTGCTATGTACGGTCAAACCAAAGTCCACAAACAGTAGTTTGTGGACTTTGGATAGGCATCTGCCTTGATTATAGGTGCATTTTCTTTGTGAGTGGCAGCCTGCTATGATTTACGCAAAACTCAAACTGACACTCAATAAGTGTTTTAAAAAAACATTCGGCTCGTTTGCGCGCTGAATGTCAAGGTTGTTTTATCAAACGCTAACGGGTTCTTACCTTGTACTTCCTGCTAAGACAAACCTCAATCCGAGATTTTGTTGGACATCTAAGGTGGCTATTCGTTTTGTTTCGGCTGTTTTTGTAAAGCTAACGCTAGGGCGTATTTCATACAAGAGATGTATTTTGCTCCAAACGCTGTGCGTTTTCCCTAGTCTAAAATCAACCCCTATAGGCATAAATGCACTGTAGCCGACCGTATTTTTATTCGAATAAGTTTCTCTAATGCCATCATTATAACGGAAACTTGATGCGTAGTACAAAGTGTTGCTGTAATCACTGTTTGTACGAGTTTCTTGGCTGGCATATTGAAAATAGCCTATATCTGTTCTGCTTTGCAAGGTAAAAAATATAGAAGCACCTACGCCTGCATAAAAACTCCAACGTCTTTCAGGATTAGTGCGATAAATCAAAGAAGCTTCTGCCCGTATTTGCTGACGCGCATGTTGCATACTATAGTTTTTAGTATTCACTGAGTCAATGAAGTATTGCTTACCTGTTTGGGCTGAAACAAGGGTGTCATAAGCCTTTCGTGTAGATTTACTGTAGTTCAAAGAACTCGTATAATCCCGAAAGGTAGTAAAGCCTACCCGCAACTGCCAATTAGGTTTATTAGAAAAATTGATGCCCGCCAATACAGAGAATAAGGCTTCGACTGACCTTTGTTGGTATTGATTGTTGGTCGAAAAAGTACTAAAGTCGTCTTTCAATAAAACTGATCCAGGCGCGAGGCGTTTGTAATCTGCTAAATTGAGGGGCAAACTCCCTACATTCATCATACCTGTTTGGATATATAAATCCGAAAGATACAAACGGCTTTTGGGTTTAGGCGCAACAAGTTCTGTTGTTTGCGCGTAGGTAAAATGGGCTGATAACAGCAGGCAAGATACTACAATACTACTAATTTTCATAAGAAAAAAATTTAGAAAATGAAAATGAAAATAAAAAATGAGTAGTAAAGTTTTTTCTTGAGCTAATTTAAGGAAAGTGGACGTAACTACATGACCTGATGGATTTCAAAAAGGTTGCTTTTATAATAAAAAAAAACAGTTATAAAGTAAAGCGTGTTTGCAGTATAGATTAAACGCATCAAAATAAAAGTCCCCCAATTTCATTGGGGGCTATTCAAATTTGAACCTCTAAAGAGGTTCGGTAAAGCGCAAGCAACACCTTCAGGTGTTGAATTTACGAATAGCCCCCAATGAAATTGGGGGAATGGTAGCAATTTTCACACATTCGAAAGCTCGAAAATTTTGATGCGTTTAATCTGTTTGCAGTGCATTTTGTAGTTTAACTATAAAGTCGTTATCTTTGCATCCAAGCCTCTTTCAATTATGAGAAACTCTTTCAAAATACACTTGCTATTGCTGTGCCTCGTGCTATTACCTACTACACTGTGGGCGCAAAATACAAAAATAAAACCTGCTGATTTGATTGGTACATGGCTATTTACTGATACAGCGAATCATAGGCGCTCAGACGCTGCCTTCGTTTTTAACAAAGATAATTCTTTTGTGCAAGCTGACGGAGATAAAAAACGAATCGGCACATGGGAAATAAATGTAAAGGAACGTACTTTAACCATAAAAAGCACCGAATCAAACAAAACTGAAACGGTAATCATTGAATCGCTTACTTCTGACGAATTTCGCATCATTAATGATGGCACGAAAAAAAACACTATCATCATGAAGAGGTTAAAAGGTGCAGCACTTGAGGCATATTTAAAAACTGCGCAAAAACCGATGCAAAAAAATGACTTACAACAAAAAGCAGAAGTAGCAGAAGTGCGAAAAACACCTGTAGAACATTCCTTAGAAGCACCAAAATTAGCCTCCATTGCTACTTCCGAACTGTCTGCTGACTTGCCTATTTTAGGCACTTGGATTACTACAACAAATGATGAAACAAAAGTTGTTTTAATGCTTTTAGCAGATAATAGTTTTATGCAAACAATAAATGATAAACCTCGAAAAGGTACTTGGACTATAGCCAAAGATAGTAAAGTTATACAGTTTATGTTTGATGATAAGCAATCTGCGTCTTTTGAAGTTATTGATATTGGTGATTCGGAAATGCAATGCAAAGAAATATTAACACAATTTATAAGTATTTGGAAAAAACAATTGTAATGAGAACTTATTTTTTGTTATGTTTGCTTTTGTATGTTTTTAGTTTGCCTGCGTACGCACAAGTTGATGAAAATCCTAATGCTAAAAAGCTGGGGGTTGAAGACTTATTACAAGAAAATAAAGAAAATGATGCAGTAAGTGTTGCCTCTAAAAGTTTACTTAAAATAGCGCAGGCACCAAGTGTGGTGTCATTGGTGCATAAAAAACAGATTGAGCAGTATGGTTTTATTTCTATAAATGACGTGCTTTATCGACAGCCTTCCTTCTTGCCTACCCGCGACTATGACCGTAGAACCGTGAGCGCGAGAGGGAACTTTGATGGGTGGAATGCAAACCATATCTTGTTGCTTGTGGACGGCGTACCCATGAACGATATTTTTTTGGGGACAGCCTTTACGTCAGAGGTTACGCCTTTGGTTTTTACGAAGTCTTTAGAAATTATACGTGGAACAGGTTCAGCATTATATGGTAGCAATGCCATGAATGGGGTAGTTAATATGCGTACTTTGCGCCCTGCTGACCTTCAAGGCAACATAGAAGGTAGATGCAGAATTGGCAATAATGGAACATTTATTTATGATGTAGTAAGCGGTGGAAGTAATCAATATGCGAGCTTTGTTTTAGCATTTAATCGATACAGTACGCAAGGCGAACAGTTCTCTATGTTTGATGGTTCGAACCGTTTAGATTCAGTAG
>JAYTNK010000691.1:0-2954 GCA_043748375.1 Cytophagales bacterium | reverse complement strand
GGAGGATGTGAAGAAAGAAAAAATTGAAATCCTTACTGAGCTTACTATCAACGACTTGCGAGGCGCACACAAAGACGACAAAATTGATTATAAGGATTTCTTAGACCGAGTCGATATTTTGAGTTCGCTGGGTTGTACGGTAATGATTTCCAGTTTCCAAGAATACTACCGATTGGTTTCATACTTTGCGCAATTTACCAAAGAGAAAATTGGCATCGTGATAGGAGTGTATGGCTTAGAAATGATTTTTGATGAGAAGTATTACAAAGAACTTTCTGGCGGTATATTAGAAGCGTTTAGTCATTTATTTAGCCGAAACATCAAGCTTTATATTTATCCTGCCAACCACAAAGACAATCCAAAAGAGTTGTACTCTTGCCGTAATTTTGAACTGCCTGAACACCTCGTGGATTTATTTAGTTATTTGCTTGCGAATGATAAAATCGAAAATATACGTAACTTTGACCGCAGTATTCTGCACATCTTGTCAGATGATGTATTAAAACTTATAAAAGCGGGAGAAGAAGGCTGGGAAAGCATGGTTCCTGAAGGAGTAGCCAAAACTATCAAGGAACGACTGCTATTCGGCTACGAATCTAAACCCGACATTCCCAAAGAAAACAACAGTGGAAAATTCCTCGAGGCTTGGAGCCGACTTACAACACAAAATTGATATGAAAACGAAGCCTCTCGGCGCGCTTGGCGTGCTTGAGGGGCTTGCTTTTCAAATAGGCAAGATTCAAAAAACGCTCTCGCCTACGTTACAAAATCCTCACATCTTGCTTTTTGCAGGCGACCATGGTATAGCCGCAGCAGGCGTTAGCCCGTATCCACAAGAAGTTACCGCACAAATGGTACTCAACTTTGTACGCGGTGGCGCGGCTATCAATGTCTTTGCCAAACAGCATAATATTGCCCTACAAGTCATAGATGTAGGGGTGAATTATGACTTTCCTCCTGACTTGCCTATAAGCCACAAAAAAGTACGCAAAGGTACTGCCAATTTTTTACATGAGCCTGCCATGACTTTAGCCCAACTTGCAGAAGCTATGCGAGTAGGCAAGGTTATGGTGCAACAAGCGCATCGAGCAGGTTGCAACATTATTGGCTTTGGCGAAATGGGCATAGGCAATACCTCTTCAGCTTCCATGCTGATGCACCTTTTTACCCAAATCCCACTTGATGAGTGCGTAGGCAAGGGTACAGGGCTTGACGACGCAGGCGTAGCTCGCAAAAAAGATATTTTGCGCCAAGCACTCCAAAACAATCCCTTGCCTGCCTCGTCTGAAAATATAGACCATGCTATGGAAAAATTGCGCTATTTTGGTGGATTTGAGATAGCGGCTATGGCTCAAGCTATGTTAGAGGCTCGTGACTTAGGCATGGTTATTTTGATAGATGGTTTTATTGTTACCTCCGCGCTATTGATTCTACACGCTTTGGTAGGCAAGTCAATTTTAGATAACTGTATCTTTACGCATACTTCAGGCGAACAAGGACACCAAAAAATGTTGGACTTCTTGGGGGCAAAACCACTCCTACAACTCGGAATGCGCCTCGGCGAGGGGACAGGTTGCGCCCTTGCCTACCCGCTCATACAAGCCGCTGTAAATTTTCTGAACGATATGGCTTCATTTGATGACGCAGGTGTAACAAATAAGTCTTGATTTTTCATTTTAATTATTATTTTTATGAAATATTTATCCATATTCTTTTTGTTTTTTAGCTGTATGAACCACACAGAAGCACAAAAAACCGTACAAAAAACAACGAAAGAAACAACGAAAGAAACAATGGAAGAAAATTTCTCGTTTACCTTGCGTCTGTCGCACATAGAAAAGTCTAAAGATAGCCATACCGTTACCGAGTTTTGGCGTGTACAAAAGGGGGAACTTGCCTACCAAAAGACCTATACAGGACGATTAGGCGCACGCAAACCAGAAAAACTCAATCAAACGCTCACACAAACACAACTTGCCACCCTAAGCGATATGATTACCGATTTTGGTTTGCAACAAGACATAGACATTCCCAAACATTCCGAATTTGCTACGCCTTATACAGCTATAAGTGTCGTGTGGGAACTCAAAAGAGATGAAAAAGCCTTTAGAATTGAATTGTATGACCATATCAAAAATATAGACGAGGATAAAATCTACCAAAGTTTAAAAGAAATTATCGCTTTTTTGAAAAAATAGTCTAAGAAGTCATGGGTGTTTCGTAATCGTAAATCAAAAATCAAAAATCATTCTATGGATATTTTCAACGACCAAAAAAACAAAAATGCCCATCTTATTCAAGCTGTACAACAAGTACACACACAAACGATAGAAGTTGCCCCACTTGCTACTGAAAATCTACCTTTCGAACACGCACCTACGCTTGAAGGTATTGCTGAACGTTTTGAGTTTCTGAAAAAGCACACAGGCAAGGAACTCCCTCACCTCGCAGGCAAGCAATCATTCACAGCGGTAAGCGAGTTGGCTGGCAATATAGAAAACTATATTGGTATGTTATCATACCTACGGGTATTATTGGGCCCGTTCGAGTGTATGGTACAGAGGCAAGAGGTGATTATTATATCCCTTTGGCTACCAGCGAAGGAGCATTAGTAGCCTCCTATCATCGAGGCGCAAAGGCTTGTTATTTGGCTGGAGGGGTGGTTTCGGTATGTTTGGAGGAGGGCGTACAACGTTCCCCACTTTTTAAATTTGAATCCATCAGCGACTTGGGCGGCTTTATGTTGTGGGTACTCCCTCAAATGGATAAGTTCAGGGAAATCGTAGGCACAAGAAGCCGTTTTGCTAAACTGATAGATTTGAAAGCGACTATCGAAGGCAATCATCTTATCCTTACGTTTGAATACCAAACAGGTGATGCCTCTGGACAAAACATGGTAACGCTTTGCACAGATGCTATATGCAAGTATATTGTAGAAAATGTACCTATCAAGC
>JAYTNK010000690.1:0-4004 GCA_043748375.1 Cytophagales bacterium | reverse complement strand
CTCAATCAATTCCTTTATAAATACCGCAGTTATTTAATATGGGGAACACTCTTTACCATCATTTCCAATATTTTTAGTATTGCACCCGCGCCTATAGTGCGTTATGCCTTCGACCTGATAGAGGAAGCTATAGACTTGCATTATTTGTATCGAGGCTACCAAAATCATGAAAATATTTATGCATTATTTGCACAAGTAACCCTTTTTTATGGAGCATTGATTGTCTTATTGGCGTTATTGCGTGGTTTCTTCTTGTTCATGGTGCGTCAAACGTTGATAGTTATGTCGCGCTTGATAGAATTTGACTTGAAGAATACAATCTATGCGCAATACCAAAACTTGCCACTCAGCTTTTATAGACGTAACAATACAGGCGACTTAATGGCGCGTATTTCTGAAGATGTGGGGCAGGTGCGTATGTATCTTGGACCCGCTATCATGTACGCGATAAACCTCGTAACAATGTCTGCCATGATTATTGTTTTTATGTTTACGATAGATACCAAATTGGCATTTTATACCATCTTACCGTTGCCGTTCCTCTCTATTAGTATTTATTATGTAAGCAATGTTATCAATAAACAATCAACAGCTTTGCAAAAACAACTGTCGGGGCTTTCTACTTTTACACAAGAGGCATTTTCGGGGGTGCGTGTTATCAAGGCTTTCTCACGTGAGGAGGACTCTATCCGCAATTTTGCTTTAACAAGCGACAAATATAAGAAGCACGCAGTTCGACTTGCCTACATTGAGGCATTATTTTACCCACTTATTATTACATTGGTTGGCTTGAGTAGCACGTTGGTTATTTATATTGGTGGGATAGAAGTCATGAAAGGTAAAATTTCCAATGGCGTAATTGCTGAATTTATCGTTTATGTAAATATGTTGGTGTGGCCTGTTGCGTCTATAGGCTGGGTAATGAGTCTTGTGCAACGCGCTGCAGCTTCGCAAACCCGCATCAATGAGTTTTTGGATATTAAAAACGATATTGTTTCCACCCAAAATATAGAACACGAGATAGCAGGCAAGATAACCTTTCATAACGTAGGGCTTACCTACCCCGATACAGGCGTAGAAGCGTTAAAAGGCGTTAGTTTTTCGGTAGAGGCAGGCGAAACATTAGCTATCTTAGGTACAACAGGCTCTGGAAAATCTACTATGGCAAACCTCATAGCGCGTATGTACGATACCACTTCAGGTAGCATTGAGATTGATGATATACCTATCCAAGCCTATCATGTAGGTAATTTGAGAAGTCAAATTGGGACAGTACCTCAAGAAGTATTCCTTTTCTCCGAATCTATCCGCAATAACATTAAATTTGGCTTAGTGGATTGTAGCGAAGAAACACTTGAGCAAGCTCTACGCGATGCCGATTTATACCAAAACGTCATGGACTTTCCTGAAAAGCTCGATACGTTGGTAGGCGAGCGTGGCATAACGCTATCGGGTGGGCAAAAACAACGCGCCTCTATCGCAAGGGCAATTATCCGCAATCCAAAAATATTGATTCTTGATGACAGTTTATCGGCTGTAGATACCAAAACGGAACACGCCATTCTTCAAAACCTTGAGCGTATTATGCGCAATCGCACTTCTATTATTATTTCACACCGCGTTTCTTCAGTGAAGTTAGCGACCAAAATAATCGTACTTGATGATGGTGTATTAATCGAACAAGGCACGCATGATAGCCTTATGAAGGCAGGCGGACTTTATAAAGAGTTATATGATAAACAATTACAGACAGAAGAAACAGTCTAAAAAAATGCCAATTACGCTATAATTAAAATTAACCCACGCATTTATGCGTGGGTTTTATGTGTAAGGTTATTAATGTTTAAAGTGCCTATATCCTGTAAAGACCATTGCCACATCGTGGTTATTGCAATAATCTATAGAGGCTTGGTCTTTTACCGAGCCGCCAGGTTGAATAATAGCTGTGATACCTACTTCTGTGGCTATTTCAACGCAATCGGGAAAAGGAAAGAACGCATCAGAAGCCATAACAGCCCCTTTCAAGTCAAATCCAAAATTTTGTGCCTTAGCTATAGCTTGCCTGAGCGCATCTACACGCGAGGTTTGCCCCACACCACTTGCGAGCAGTTGGTCTTTGTTAGCAAGGATAATCGCATTAGATTTGGTATGCTTTACAAGAATATTAGCAAATAAGAGTGCCTCTTTTTCATCATTGGTAGGCAAGCGTTTGGTAACGGCTTGCAAATCTTCTGGTGTTTCGAGGTATGTATCCGCATCTTGTTGCAATACACCATTCAAAACATTTTTGAACTGTTTGGTATAGGCAAGATTCTTTTTTTGTATCAATAAAATACGGTTTTTCTTGCCTTTTAAGATAGCAAGTGCACTTTCCTCATAACTTGGTGCTATCAGAATTTCAAAAAAGAGTTTGTCTAATTCTTCTGCTGTTGCTTTATCTACGGGGCGATTGGTAGCTATTACGCCCCCGAATGCTGAGATAGGGTCGCCTGCCAATGCTTTCGAATATGCCTCAAGAGGTGTAGAGGCGGTTGCCATACCACAAGCGTTGGTATGTTTTATGATGGCGTACGCACAGGCTTGAAAGTCTTGAATCAATGCCACTGCGTCATTTGCATCTACAAGATTGTTATAGGAAAGTTCTTTACCGTTTAATTGTTCGAATAATTCATCAAGATTACCGTAAAATGTAGCGTTTTGGTGCGGGTTTTCACCATAGCGAAGCGACTTGCCTCCCGTTATGCTATGTTTGAAAGCGGTAACAGCCTTAGTTGTATGATTAAAATACTGAAAAATAGCGGTGTCATAATGCGAACTTACCGCAAAGGCATGGGTAGCCAACAACTTGCGTTCCTCAAGAGTAGTTGCGCCGTGATTGTGCGCCAGCATTTCAGCAAGGGCAACATATTGTGCTTTTGAAGCTACGATAGCCACATCTTCAAAGTTCTTAGCAGCAGCGCGAATAAGCGAAATACCACCAATATCTATTTTTTCAATCACTTCAGCCTCATCTGCCCCGCTTGCAAGTGTTTCCTCAAAAGGGTACAAATCTACAATCACCAAATCTATAGCAGGGATAGCATATTGTTGGGCTTGTGCAAGGTCGCCATCTACTGTTCGCCTATGCAAAATACCGCCAAATATTTTAGGGTGCAAGGTTTTAACACGTCCCCCAAATATAGCAGGATAATCTGTTAGACTTTCTACAGAGGTTACTTGCATGCCCAAACCCTCTATAAAGGTTTGCGTGCCACCCGTAGAATAGATGGTAACATTGTATTGTTTTAATAAAGCAATGATTTGCTCTAAATTGTCTTTGTGATATACTGATATGAGTGCGGATTCTATTTTTTTGAGCATACGTTTTAGTTAAATAAAAAAAAATATTGCTTGCAAAAGTAGGCTTTTTTGTGCTAAAAAAATAATGCCACTGTTTTTTTGAATAAATTTCTTGAGATATACTTAGAAAGCATACGCTTTTTCCATAACTAATAGTTACCTTTACGATGTAAGCCAATCTATATGAAAAATTCTGCCCCTATACTCATCATAACGCTGTTGTGTATGTGTTGGATTGCGTTCACCTTTTCACTTATCATGCTCGCAATAGCCGTTTGGAAAAACCATGCCTATCTTTTCTTTACCATGTGTGTAGGCGTTTATGGTATCTTATATGGGTTAGCAAAAATGGCAGGCAAGCGTTTTAAAATAGCCGCTTATTTATTGGCACTGCCCATATTTTTTTATGTATTACTTACACGTGTATTTATTTGGCGTTTGTATGATATCTGTGGATATGATTATTTTCTTCTAAGTTTGCGAAAGAAAAAGGCAGGCAAGTAAAAAATGAAAATATATAAAATACTGACAGTCAATTATTTATACAACACACTTGTTTAGAATATTTCTAAATAAAAGGTTTTTTAGAAAAAAAATGGCTAATAATTTGGAAGTATGAGGTAAATCATCCTATATTTGCATCATCAATATTACATAGTAGCACC
>JAYTNK010000689.1:0-3389 GCA_043748375.1 Cytophagales bacterium | reverse complement strand
CGAAGCGAAAAATCTTGTTTTTCGTTCACAAATCGTCATTCAACAACGAGATGCTTCACTACGTTCAGCATGACAAATGCGCTATCACTAAAAATAATACAGAAGGGCATTTATTGAACCATAGTTGCAAAACTAAATTATTTGCTATACATTTGCGCTTATCCACTTCTACCGTTATCTACTTGATTGCTATGGCCCGTTTTTTTGATATATCGCGCAATCGAAAGCCCTTACTTGTATCGTTTATCCTGCTTGTAATGGTGATTGTATTGGTCGCTTTTACAAGTATATATGGTGTAAATCGCCTTTTGGGAATGTCGAAAGACGCTAAAAATAAATTCGTTCCTGCCGTTGTAACGGCAGAAATAGCCGAATATCTTACCGAAAATAGACTTTATGTAGAAGAGCATATTGTAGGCGAAAGTCAAAGTATTTACCTTAAAGTTGAAGCCGCTATTTGGAGAAATCACAAAAGGGTAGATTCTTTGCTTACTAAATACAATGAAGAATATACACAACGCGAATCGGAAAGCCCTATACGTAAATATCGCGAAAAATGGCGTAAATACAAGGATATTGAACAAAAAGTTTTGAATTTAAGTAAAAAAGGAGATAAAAAACAAGCACAAGTATTGTTTTTAGGTCAAAGTGTAAATGGTTTTCAAGAGCTTGTGCATATCGTAGGCGAGCTTACCAACCTACACGTAGCCGAAGGAGAAGCTAAATATGCCGAAACTCAATCTTTAGCTAATTATATTAAACTTATTATCTATTCCTCCATAGGTATTGCCTTCCTAATTGTAGTTATGCTGGGTATTTTTATGGGCTTAAACTTTTATCAATAAAATGAAAAATGAAACCGAAGCCTTTGCACGTTTGCTGGGAATCATGAACGAATTACGCGCACAATGTCCTTGGGACAAAGTTCAAACAATTGACTCATTGCGACACCTCACCATAGAGGAAACATACGAACTCTCTGACGCCATTCTAAAAGGCGACTTACAAGAAGTTAAAAAAGAATTGGGCGATGTCATGCTACATTTGGTCTTTTATGCGAAAATAGCTTCTGAAACCAATGCCTTTGATATAGCCGATGTATTGCATGCCATCTGCGAAAAACTTATTATAAGACACCCTCATATATATGGCGATACGAAAGTTTCAGGTGAAGAAGAGGTAAAACAAAATTGGGAGAAAATAAAACTTAAAGAAGGCAATCCTTCTGTATTATCGGGTGTTCCAGCTTCCTTGCCTGCCCTGCTAAAAGCCTACCGCATACAAGAAAAAGCACGTGGTGTAGGTTTTGACTGGGAAAACCCTGAAGAAGTTTGGGAGAAAGTTCAAGAGGAATTGCAAGAATTTAAAGAAGCCTTGCCCGAATCACCTGAGAGAGCAGAAGACGAATTTGGCGACTTGATGTTCGCGCTCATCAATTATGCACGCTTTAAAGGCATCAATCCCGAAACTGCCCTTGAACGCACTAACCAAAAATTTACACGCCGTTTCCAATATATAGAGCAACAAGCTAAAATAATAGACAAAGCACTCAGCGATATGACTTTAGCCGAAATGGATGTTTTTTGGAATGAAGCCAAAGGAAAAGGATTGTAATGGCAAAATATTGATTGTCAATTATTTAATACATTTTTGTGTACATTTATGCTTCTTATTTCTATTTTGACTATATTTGGTGCGACAGGATTGGCTTATTATTTACATAATCAAACCGAAAAACATGAGCAAATTCCTTCCCTTGAAAAAGTAGTCAAAGTAGTAGAACGGTTCGGCAAACGAAATAATTTGCCTGCTGAATGGTCTGAAGACGACCTCGAAAAGTTCTTACTTAAGCACCTCCAAATACATTTTAGGCAAGTCCGAAGGCAATTCCCCGTAGGCGAGGCAGGACAACGCGAACGTATAGACATTGATATTGGCAACGGCGGATTTGGTATAGAGATTAAACTCACGCATCTACTCAAAAAAACCAACGAACGAAATCGTTTATTGGGACAAATAGATACTTATCAATCGCGACGATATACAAAAAACCGACTTCTCGTTGTAATTGCAGGCGAAGCTGGCTGGGAAAGTACGCCCATTGGTATAGAAGTCAAACAAATATTGGCAGGCAAGGGTGCGGGATTTGTGTTTTTAACCATGAATATCCAAGCCTAAAAAACTTGGTTGTCTGACAATTTTTTTTGTGGATGTTTTTTGATCCCTTTTTGTAAGGCAAAATGTGTTATAATAGCAACCACAAGGGATTGCCCTACACTTTTTACCACCACAAAAATTGTCAGAGAACCAAAAACTTTGTAAAACATCAAATAAAATAGATAACTTTGCACCTAAGTCAAAGAAGCGTAAGGCTTCTGAGAAAAAGATAAGTCAGGTATTGAGTGGGGTGGGGGTGCTTTTGGAAATTCAAAATTATATCTTTTCCCTGATTCCTTCCGCCTTTCTTATTTGGCAGACATATTGCAAATATACACGTAATTTTTTTCATTCACTTACTTAATCAATGACCTCTCAAAGCGTTTATCTTGGCAATCTCCGCACAGAATCTGTGCATTTATTATCGGGCAATACCATCATAACAGATGCCCCTGTGGACAATCATGGCAAAGGGGAAGCCTTCTCGCCTACCGACTTAGTTGCAACCGCTTTAGGAAATTGTATGATGACACTCATGGGTATTTATGCCAACCGAGAAGGTCTTGAACTAACAGGTACACGCATCAGCGTGAAAAAAGTAATGGCAGAAAACCCACGCCGTATTGCTGAAATCCACATACAATTCGACTTTCCTGAAACCCTAACACCCACCGAACACCAACGCGAAATGTTGATACAAACAGCTCGTACTTGCCCTGTTATAAAAAGCCTGCACCCCGATATAAAAGAAATAAGCAGTTTTAATTTTTAATTACACTACTTTTTCATCAAAAATACAGGCTTTATAAAAACGCGTAAAAAGTATTATAACTTTCTAAGTGTTAATTTAGTTATACTTAAGAATACCATAAAACAAAACTAAATACCACTTTTTATGCAAGTTTCTGTTATCATGACGGTTTATAATCAACCTTTGCCTATACTCATAAGAGCTATAGACTCTGTTTGTAAACAAATATTAGAACATACTATAGAATTAGTAATCGTTGACGATGGAAGCGAAACACATTTAGGAGAAGCCATACAAAATCATATAGCTCACATAAATGATATCAGTATTCAATACCTAAAGCAAGCCAATCAAGGGCAGGCAAGTGCTTTGAATTATGGTATTAAACACAGCAAAGGGAAGTACATAGCTATATTGGACGCAGACGATGAGTATAGTCCGCAACATATTGCGATTAGTTATGCCTCTATGGACGGCTACG
>JAYTNK010000688.1:0-11444 GCA_043748375.1 Cytophagales bacterium | reverse complement strand
AACATGATTTTGATTTTTTCTTTGTTGTAAATATCAAAGCAGATGGAAAAACCGAAGTGAAATTTTCGCGTTATGGTGATACAAAGAAAATAATAGACGGAAAGTAATAAACGCGAAAGCCCACAAACTGCAGTTTGTGGGCTTTCGCTTTGCTATATACGATAACTCTAGTTGAATTGTGTGAAATATAAACTTTCTTTCAACATAGGGTGATTTCTTGCAATTACGGGGGCTTTGCTAAATTGATAGGCAAACATATAGATAAATGCGCTTGCATACAATAAAATACAACCAAACTCAATCAAGCCGAAATCTGCGTGTTGTCCTACTGTAGCAGGCATAATCATCATATAAAAATCAATGTAATGCCCTACCAAGATGGCTACAGCCACTACTTTCAAAATGGTAGTAGTACGTTTTGCCTCTTTTGCCATAAGACTGAGGAAAGGCAACACAAAATTTATAAAAACATTCAAGAAAAATATAGGACGATAGTAACCACCATTCAAACGTGCATTAAAGTAAATCGTTTCTTCTGGAATGTGAGCATAGTAAATCAACAAGAACTGTGAAAACCAAATATATGTCCAAAATATACTGAATGCAAACATGAACTTGCCCAAATCATGCAAATGATGCTGGCTCAAGTGATGGAAATAGCCTTGCTCCTTCAATAACACAACCGTAAGCGTAATAGCAGCCAAACTTGCTACAAAATAACTTGCAAAATTGTACCAACCAAACATTGTACTAAACCAATGTGCATCAATAGACATTATCCAATGCCATGAAGAGGTAGAAACAGAAACAGCAAATATAACTATAAAAACAGCTGAGTAATATACAATTTTATTATAAAGGTCTGGTTTTTTTAAGTATCCTTTCAAGTCAGAGATTTTGTCTTCTGCCAACGACATACTGCGTAGGAAAAAAAACATACCCAACCACAAACCAAAACAAAGAAACATGTGTCCCATGAAAAAATACCAATTCAAGAAGCCTGATTTGCCTGCAATGATTTTGTCGTAGTTTTTATGACCTACTTCAGTTAGGGTAGTGTCTGTCCAATGAAAAATATCGCTTCCTCCAAAGATAAACAAGATAGCCAAAATAGGACCTGTAACCATCAAAAAATAGCCAAAAGTTTCAGGAACACGCTTAATCAAAGATGACCAGCCTGCCCACGCTACATAGTTTACTGCTACAAAAAAGATACCTAAAAGAGCTATTCCATTAAAATAAAGCGTTATAAGCCAAAGATTTGCCCAAAAGCGTTTTGTCCATGAGTATGCGTGCCCATGCTCGCTCGCACCTTGCGCAAGTGCGTGTGTTGCAGGAGCAGTTTCGGGTATTAAAATAGCTAAAATAACCCACAATATAATCATCGCTGCCCCTATCGCCATGCCTATGATAAGGCGCGACTTTAATTGGGAAGTGAATTCAAATTGCATTTTCTCGTCTGCGAGTGATAAGCGTGTATGTCCAGCCATATCGTTTCTTTTTGTAAATATAAGGGATTAAAATTATTTTTTGTCTGGGGCATTAGGTTCTTTGGCATCTACTTTAGCCTCTTTACCCTCTTTAGTTTCTTTTTTAGGCATCACACCATTTACAGGAATGTCTTGACCTTGTAAGGTGTGTACATACCAAACAATTTTCCAACGCTCGTCAGGGTTTACAAGGGAAGCATGCGCCCACATTCTGCGTATACCATGTGTAATCACATGATAAATATGCCCACCGTTCAAGTTCTTAGTAGCTCCTGATGCATAATTGGGTACACCTTTGTAAAGTTTATTTACAGGTCCGTTGCCGTCTCCTTTTTCGCCATGGCAATGTGAGCAAAAGCGCGTATAAAGTACTTGCCCTTCTGCCAATATTTCCTTAGTAGGCTCAAAAGGGTTTTTCAAGAGTCTTGCGGATACTTGCACGCTATCTTTATGGATATTATATGCCATGATATCACGCTTACCCTTGCCTGTGCTATCAGTAGCCGCAAACATGGTGTTATAACGCCTACGCGCTATAGTTTTAGCAGGAGGAGTACGCACATCAAGCCCCATAGGGTTAATATTATTTTTACTTCCTTCTACTTGACTGAAAGGTTCGTATGCTTTCGATACGTACATTTGCGGTGCGTATTCTGTACCCGTGTCATTGGCATCTCGCCCACATGAACTAAGCAGAATTGCAACAGCCAATGAAAAAATCCAAGATAGTTGTTTGGTTCGCATTGTATTCTGATTGGACTTGATTAAAGTTCTTTTTCGATTGGTTTTTCACTAACACCTGCTTCCGTTAAGATTTGCTCCAACTGTGCTTGTGTAAATGAACTATTTTTATGAAGTTCGATAGCCATTACAAATTTATCATCTGTACTACGCGCATCAAACATTTTTGCTTTCTTACCAGGACCTAAGCCATTGGAAAGTAGGAAAGTAGCTACCATACCTAAAGCAGCAAGGAGTACTGTGGCTTCAAAAGTTACAGGCACAAAGTCGGGGTAGGCAAGATGGTCTTTGCCCCCTATATTCATAGGCCACATAAAGCCCAGCATAGAGGTTTGCATCAAAATCCCAAGGCTTGTACCTGTTAACCCAAACAAGAATGCTGCTTTGCCTAATCGAGTGCGAGGGTGTCCAAGATGCACATCAAGGTCGTGAACAGGGAAAGGAGTAAAGACCTCATGTATCTTAACACCCAATGCCTGTATTTTGTCTATAGCTTTGATAAGCACTTCATCATCATCGAAGATACCTACTAAATATTTTGATGTTTCTGCCATAATAAATATATGATTTACTATATAGTTTTAATGATTAAATATTAAGCCGTTTGTATGCACACACAGAACGGCTATAAAGTCGTAATATTTAGTGATGAACTACTTCTGTTTTTACATCTGTAGTATTATAGGCATCATCAGCATAATCATCACTTACTGTGTCGTTAGATGACTTCAAAACCGTTTTCACTTCTGCCATGTTAATCACAGGCAAGAATTTTGCAAACAAGAAGAAACAAGTAAAGAAGAAACCAAAGCTAAAAATATAATCGCCCCAATCTACATACGTAGGCCAAAACATTAC
This sequence comes from Cytophagales bacterium, assembly GCA_043748375.1. Taxonomy (GTDB): domain Bacteria; phylum Bacteroidota; class Bacteroidia; order Cytophagales; family Microscillaceae; genus RDXI01. The sequence continues at coordinate 8,355 of JAYTNK010000688.1, read as the reverse complement.
CCAACTTGACGGCAAATAATCGCGGTGCAACGAAGTAACAATAATTACAAAACGTTCAAACCACATACCTATATTCACTACAATAGAAAGCACAAAGGTAGCATAAATATTGCGACGCATAAACCTAAACCAAAAGAATTGAGGCGAAATTACGTTACAAGACATCATAGCCCAATATGCCCACCAATAAGGCCCAAACATACGGTTGATAAACGCATATTGTTCGTAAGGCACTTGCGAATACCAGGCAATAAAAAACTCTGTAATATAGGCAATACCTACGATTGAACCTGTAATTAAGATGATTTTGTTCATCACCTCAATGTGCTCAAGCGTAATATATGGCTCAAGTTTAAATACGTAGCGCGTAATAAGCATGAGTGTAAGCACCATAGCAAAGCCTGAAAATATCGCACCTGCCACAAAGTAGGGAGGGAAAATAGTCGTGTGCCAGCCAGGTATAATAGAAGTCGCAAAGTCCATACTTACTATAGTGTGTACAGAAAGTACAAGCGGCGTAGAAAGACCAGCCAAAATTAAGGCAACGGTTTCATAACGCGCCCAAGTTTTAGCCGAACCATCCCAACCAAAGCTCATCATACCATAAATAAACTTTGAGATAGGATTGGTAGCTCTTTCACGAATAGTAGCCAAATCAGGCAACAAACCTATATACCAAAATACTGTAGAAACTGTCAAATAGGTACTTATCGCAAAAACGTCCCATACAAGTGGTGAGTTAAAGTTTACCCAAAGCGAGCCGTACGTATTAGGCAAAGGCAAAGCCCAGTGCGCTAACCAAGTACGCCCCATGTGCATCAAAATAAATGAACCAGCGCAAAGTACGGCAAATATAGTCATCGCTTCTGCAGCGCGGTTGATAGAGCTACGCCACTTTTGACGAAAGAGGAGTAAGACAGCAGAAATAAGTGTTCCTGCATGACCAATACCAACCCACCATACGAAGTTCGTGATATCCCACGCCCAACCTACCGTTTTGTTCAAACCCCATTCGCCCAGGCCAAACCACCAAGTACGGTATAAGCAATAAGCTCCCCAAGATAAGGCAATAAGGGAAATTCCCATTGCCATCATCCATCGTGCATTAAATCCTGCCTCCACCTGCTTACATATATCGTTTGTAATGTCGTGGTAGGTTGTTTTTCTATTTTTATCGTGTATCTGCTTCAGTACGATCGCAGGTCTTACGGGTGATGAAACGTTCATATTCGTTTTTCTTGATTACGAGTGGGAGTTAATTAGCTGTGCTTTTCTGTCTTTTCGTGTTTTTCGCCTTTATGCTCTTTATGTTCCTCGTGTCCACCTCCATGTTCGTCAGCCTTAAACATGGCTTTCTTCTCATCGGTATTGCGGATTTTGGTTAAATAAGCAATTTGCGCTTTTACGTTAATCTCTTCCAGTAAATGGTAAGCACGCTTATCGTGTTCTTCGGCAATCATTTTAGCAATTTGGCTATTTTCATCCAGAAGATCGCCAAATGTAATAGCACTTGTAGGGCAAACTTGAGAACAAGCTGTTTGGATTTCGCCATCCATAGGTCTGCGTTTCTCTTTCTTAGCTTCGAGCTTGCCTGCTTGGATACGTTGCACACAAAGTGTACATTTTTCCATTACACCACGCGAGCGAACCGTTACGTCGGGGTTCAGCACCATACGCCCAAGGTCATTGGTTTGTGTAGTGTTGATATCTGGGAAGCGATGATCTTCGGCATAGTGGAACCAGTTGAAGCGGCGCACTTTGAAAGGACAGTTATTTGCACAATAGCGTGTACCAATACAACGGTTGTAGGTCATTTGGTTCATGCCTTCGTTGCTGTGTGTCGTAGCCAATACGGGGCAGACAGTTTCGCAAGGTGCATTGTTGCAATGTTGGCACATAAGTGGCATGAACGTTACATCAGGATTATCTGACGCAATTTCCATCTCGCCGTATGAGCCTTCTTTTACTTTACCCTTGCCTTCCTTAATTTCATCTTCGGTAGGGTTCGCATCGCTGCTATAATAGCGGTCAATGCGTATCCAATGCATTTCACGTCGGTTCAATACTTCTTTCTTGCCTACGATGGGTACGTTATTTTCTGCTTGGCAGGCGACTACACACGCTCCACAACCTGTACATGAGTTCAAGTCAATTACTAAAGACCATGAGTGATTGGGGTATGTGTGTCCTTTCCAAAGCGATATATCAGTAGGGCGTTTAGGGCCTTCGTCTGTGTGAATCATAATCATATTACGACCTGCACTTGCTTTTGCCTTGTATTCGCCGAGTGATGCTTCTTGGATAATATCACGCCCCATGATAGTATGGTGTGTTTGTGTTTGGGCTATTTCGTCATACTCGCCTGTTTTGGTAATAGTAACGCCTGTTTGATAACCCGTTTTATTCACTAACGGGAACACGTCTGCGCCCACGCCTTTGGCTACTTTGCCTGTAGTAGTGCGACCATAACCTATAGCAATAAGTATGCAATCATTCGCCTGACCTGGTTGTATCAATACAGGAAGTTTGATGGTTACACCACCTACTTTTACATTCACCACATCTCCTTGCGAAAGCTCTTTTTTCTTAGCCGTAGGTTGTGAAATAGACACATAATTTCCCCAACAAGCACGCGTAATAGGATCGGGAAGCTCTTGTAACCAAGGATTATTGGCGTGCATTCCACTACCAATACCTACTTTTTCATATACTTGTAGCTCAAGGTCTGCCGAAGCGTCTGCTTTATATTCTTTAGCAATATCGCTCAAAGCACCCTCTACATCTCCTTTAAACTTGCCTACTACAGCTACGCGAGGCGTTTCAGTTTTTTCTTCTGCCTTGCCTTCTTTTTTCTCCTCTGTAGGTTTGGCGACTACGCCTTTGGCGGTTAATACACCATCATGCAACGTATTTGCCCAGAATACATCAAAAGATTGCCCTGCTTCTTTGGCTACAGGGTATAAGTTTTTACTCCAATGCCCACGTACAAAATCATGGAAGTTAGTAGTTTTAGCATTTGCCCAAATCAACAAACTTTCTTGTGCTTGACGTGTGTTAAAAATAGGGGTAATAGTAGGCTGTATCAAATTGAAATGCCCCTTTTTAGGTTCAGCATCTCCCCAAGACTCCAAATAATGGTGATTAGGACATACGTAATCGCAAATAGAGGTTGTTTCGTTAGGACGCATAGCGAAGCTAACTTTAATTTTCACTTTGCCAAGAGCCTCTTTCAAATCTTTTCCACGCGGATGGTTGTAACAAGGATTTGCGCCGTAAAAGATAACAGCATCAACTGTTCCACCTTTTACTTCGTCAATAAACTTGTCCATATCCTTATCGCTACCTTTGCGGAGGTGCGAAGGCGTATCTAAGTCTATAGTAGAGCCATAGCTACCTAATTCATTATTAATAGCATTGATAACCGTTTGTACAGTTGGGTCATTTGAACCACTTACAACCAATGCTTTGCCTTGAGCCGCTTTCAGGTCTTTCACCGCGCGGTTAAGCATTTTATCTATTTTCTCATCTTTAAAGGTGTCGCTTCCCGTAATTTTTTTGTAAAGAGAAGCTACTACAGCTCCTTCTTGCGAGGGTTTTACCGCTGTGCGATAATCTGCATTCGCGCCTGTTATAGAAAAACGAGCTTCAAACGCATAAAAACGCGACATTTCCTTTTTCTCTTTGCCAAGTTTACGCGTTTTCGCGTATTGACGTGAGAACTCTACAGGAGAAAGCCATGTACCTAAAAAATCGCAGTTGATACTTACAATAACATTCGCTTTGCTGAAGTCATAACTTGGTATAACAGCTTTTCCAAATGATTCTTTATTAGCTTCTAAGATACCTGAAGCAGAAACCGCATCATACATAATATGTTGCGCACCTTCATATTTATCCGTAAATATTTTGATAGCTGCTAAGGTAGAAGGACTGATGATTGTAGGCGATATAATGCGAATAGCATTGGCACTGCCCAATTTCTCTTGTATTTCTTTATCTGCGTCTGCTGTTTTGATTTTATCCTTGCCTTTCATGAAGCCTTGATAACGCTCTGTATCATACAAGCTCAAGACAGAGGCTTGCGCTTTCGCGCTTGTTTTGCCACCCGTAATAGTCGAGAGGCTGTTGCCTTCAATTTTGATAGGGCGACCTTCACGCGTTTTTACCAATACACTTGCATAATCGCCATCTTCAAAATAAGCAGAGGCATAATAGTTAGCTATGCTGGGGTCAAGTTCAGCAGGCTTCATCAAATAAGGAATAGCCTTTTTGATAGGGGTTTGGCAGGCGGCAACGGATACAGCTGCCACACTAAAGCCCATAAGTTTTAAGAAGTCGCGACGGTTCGGCTGAGTGCCGTCCTCAACAATCGTTGGAGCGTCAGAAAATTCTTTTTCTGCGTTTTTCACGTAATCAAGGTCGTTCTCTAATTCTTCCAGCCCGCGCCAGTAACGTTTTCCGTTGCTTTCCATATATATATCCTTCGTGTGATGATAGTTCAAATGATGAGAAATGTGGGGATTGTTTATTGAGATGTGGCTCATAATTTTTGATGATGATTTAGCGCACAGCATAAATCATACTCAAGCATTATGAATTTTTTATAGTTTTAGTAGTGACATTTAGCGCACTCAAGTCCGCCAATGTTTTCCACAGTCATTTTCTTGATACCTTGTTTTTGGTGGTAGGCAAGGAGCTTGTCGTAATACGCATTGTTGTTGGCGTGTTCTACGACAGTTTCGCGGTGACAATTGATACACCAGCCCATAGTAAGTGGCGCACGTTGTTGTACCACTTCCATTTGTGCAACCTCTCCATGACATTTGGTACATTCCAAACCTGCCACGTTAGTGTGTTGTGCATGGTTGAAGTAGGCAAGGTCAGGCAAATTGTGAACGCGCACCCATTCGATAGGGCGATTTTTCTCAATGGCAGTATAAATTTTTTGAATTTCAGGCGAGCCGCGTTTGATTTGATTGTGGCAATTCATACACGTACTTGCTGAGGGAATAGTGGCTGACTTGCCTTTGTAAACTCCTGTGTGGCAATATCCACAATCAATTTTATATTCGCCTGCGTGCAACTTATGTGAGAAAGGAATAGGTTGCGTGGGGGCATACCCTTGTTGCATACCTACATCTATCATGCTATCCATACCTGCTTTTGATAATATCAAAACAAATAATAGTGTAACACCTGTAACAAAAGGACGGCTTTGGAACAATTTGAATGGCTCAAATTTTTGTCCCATCAATTCTTTATCTGCTTCATCGAGGTCAGTTTTCTGTCCTAAGAAACGATTGATAACTGATAGTAACAATATTAACACAGTAAATATCAAAACCAGCACAAATGACAATACAACTAACAATACATTGAAATAGCCTCCATCGCTTGGGGGAGGTGTTGTGCCACCTGGTGTTACTAATTCCGCTAGCTTTTGTGGGGGTTTTGCGCTCTGTACATAAGCAAAGATAGATTTAATTTCAGCATCACTAAAAGCAAAGCTGGTCATCACTGACTTATTGTATTTAGCAAACAAATCAACCGCATATTTATCGCCACTTGCAATAACCGCCTGCGAGTTCTTTATCCAAGGAATAAGCCATTCTATTGAACGCCTTTCTAAAATCCCTTTCAAACCAGGACCCACCACTACTTCATCCGTAGCTGCCGCGTGGCACGAGGTACAGTTTGCGATAAATAACGCCTCGCCTGCCGCCACAAGCGCAGGGTCTGCTGCTGTTGCCCCTTCTTTAGGTGCTTCGGGTTGTTGGGCTTGTGCAACTTGCCAAGATAAGAGGAATATAAGCCCCCAAGTGGGTAGCCATCGCGTTATCGTTTTGGTAAAAGCTATCATATTTATAGGTATGTATTCAACGTTTGGAATAGCCCTTACAAGGCTGTAGGGGCTGATAGTTTTATTTTGAGGCAATATTACAACAGAATTTTAAATCTGTCAAGTAGAAAAATAAAATTTATAAAGGGGTGTTCGTGTTCAACCTTGCCTATTAGTGTATGTAAACTACTGTTAATCAATAATTTAACTTATTTTTTTTAAGAAAAAACGCTTTCAAAACAGTTGTTTTTTTTTAAATTTAGAATCATTCTAAATAATGATTTTTGAATGTATCACAAACGTTCTAAAGTATTATTTTTAGGTTATACTTTGGTTATCTACAAAGATAATGTAGGAAAATTTGTTTCGCTATTATTTGCGAGTGAGGGCTAAACGAAAACTTGCCTGCCCTAAACATAAAGCCTTTTTATATTAGACTTCTTACGAAAGTGTTTTTTAGAAGCCTCACACCCTACACTCTCTCCATTTTGAGAAAGGGAAAAGGTACTTTCGCAGGAAGTCTATTTAAATGAGTTTATATTTGGGGTAGGCAAGTTGTTTTTACTTGTTCGGTTGTGGAGTAGTGCGTAGGTAAGGCTTAATAATCGTATGCCCTTTAGGAAATTTCGCGGGGATTTCTTCCGTAGGCACCGCCAATGTTATGATAACATCGTCTCCATCTTTCCAATTGGCAGGCGTGGCTACTTGGTATTGTGCGGATAGTTGCAAGGCATCTAAGACGCGCAAAATCTCATCAAAATTGCGTCCAACAGCGGCTGGGTAAGTAAAAGTGAGCTTCACTTTTTTGTCTATGCCTATAATAAACACTGAACGAACCGTTAGATTATCTATAGCGTTTGGGTGAATCATATCATACAAATTCGCCACTGTACGGTTGTGGTCAGCTATAATAGGATAATCTACTGTGGTGGCTTGTGTTTCGTTGATATCGTTTATCCATTCCTCATGCGAGCCTATAGGATCCACACTAAGGGCGAGTGTTTTTACGCCACGCGCCTCGAATTCTTTGCGGTATTTGGCTACTGTGCCAAGCTCGGTCGTGCAAACAGGGGTAAAATCAGCAGGGTGCGAAAAGAATACGCACCAGCTATTGCCTAACCATTCATGAAATTTGATTTCGCCATGCGTACTTTGCGCAGTAAAATCGGGTGCGATGTCGCCAAGTCTTAAAGCCATATATAGTAAAGTAAAATGGGTAATTTCAGCAAAAATACATTTATTTTTTAACAATAAGCCCCATTTTAAACATTATTTTCCCCTATTTATATATTTATTTTTATAAAACATTGTTTATCAGTTTTTTACATATCTAATTTTCTATTTTGGGTAGGCAAGTTGCTTGTTTCACCTTGCTATTGGCTAAGTACACGCCCATCATAATTAACAACATACAAACCATTTGTGTAGAGGTAAGGAATTTTCCATCTAGCATTTCCCAACCCAATGCCACCAAAGGAATGAGATAGGTTACAGCACTTGCAAAAATAACAGAGGCAATTTGTACCAGTTTGTTAAATATAATCATAGCTATAGCCGTTCCGAATATGCCTAACCCTACGATACATATTAGTGCAAACCAACGTGCTTCCAATTGAGTACCTGCTAACCAGCTTATTTCTATGATTTTAGATGCTTCGGGGGCATTCCATTGAGCACCAATATTACTGTTTAACAATACAACCAAAGAAAAAGGCGCAATAAAAGCCTGCGACATAGCCGTAAGATAGACTGATGAAATACCTTGCATATACGTTTTAGAAATATTGCCGTTTAGTGCATAGCAAATCGTGGCTAACATTATCAATAAAGGATACCAAGTAAACTCAAATTTTCCGCTCCCACTGCTCGCTAACGTCAGCAAGGCTGAACCAAAAAAGCCGATTAACATACCAAGCCATTTGATAGGTTGAGCCTTTTGTTGAAAGAACAAGACAGCTATCAATAAAGTGAAAATAGGCGTGAGTGCGTTCAAGATACCTGTTACTGCAGGACTTAGTTTTGTTTGGGCATACGGAAAAAGAAAAGACGGGATAAATACACCTAATAAGCCTGAAATAAACGCCAAGCCCCACTTCTTGCGTGAGATTTTTGCAAAAGCAAAAAAGGCTATTACCAACAATACACTCGATGCCGCAAGGACGCGAATGGACGCGACCTGCATAGGATGAAAGACTGTTAAACTTTGCTTAATAAGGGCAAAAGATGACCCCCAAATAAGAGCTAGCAAAATTAAAAGTCCCCAAGCTTTATAAACAGCCGTGGGGGGTGTTATAGAATGGGCTTCAGTTACAGACATTGTGCAAACTTCGTAAAAATCGGGTGGATTTTCTAATAAAATAACAAGCATTTAACAAAATGCTTATTTCAAGCACTGATGGCAGGAAACATTTTACAAGTTTTTGCGTAATTTACTACATCTTAGTTAAAATACTTATTAGACTTCTTGCGAAAGTGTTTTTTAGAAGCCTCACACCCTGCCCTCTCTCCATTTTGAG
>JAYTNK010000687.1:0-22316 GCA_043748375.1 Cytophagales bacterium | reverse complement strand
CCACCACGCTTGAAAGCCCAAAACTGCCATAGCAAGCGCAGCAAAGGCATACATACGCGCTAAGTGTTGAGCGGGGGCAGGCAAGTTCTGAAAAAAACTAACGGGTATACGCTCAGGCGCAAACAAGAATAAGATACCAAAAATAAGTTCTAAAAAAAAATGAAGAACAAGCAATATTTGTAACATAATAGAAATTTAGAGTTTTTAATTTACACCTACAAAATACTGACAATCATTTTTTATAGGTGTAAATAGCCTGAATTATTCGAAACAAAGACCTGTTTCCTGCAACGATTTCAACAAGAGGTCTTTAGCCGATATAATAAAATCCTTTGCGGGAATTTTCCAATCGATATGGGCGGTTGCATCATTATATATAACGCCTGCTTCTGTAGAAGGGGCGTAATAATTATCACACTTATATAAAAGTTCCGCAGAATCGCTTAATACTACAAAACCATGCGCAAAACCTGTAGGAATAAAAAACTGCTTCTTGTTCTCTGCCGATAGCTCTATGCCAAAATATTGCCCGTAGGTAGGCGAGGCTTTTCTCAAATCTAATGCCACATCAAAAACTCTCCCTTGCACTACTCGTACCAACTTATTTTGGTCGTGTGGTGGAAGTTGGCAATGCAATCCACGCAATACGCCATAATGCGAATGTGAGTGATTGTCTTGCACAAAAGGGCGAGAGAAGCCTGTGGCTATGGAGAAATTATCGGCGTGAAAACTTTCGTAGAAATGCCCTCGCTCGTCTTCAAACAAGCGTGGCTCAAATATCCAAAGTCCTGCTATAGGTGTGGTTTTATAAGGCATTGCGTTAGGTGTGTAAACATGATAATTATTAGGTGCAAAGATAAAAGAAAAAGCGAATAAAAAACTAATTTTGCCATGCGTTATTTTACCCCATTTAATTATGAACACATTCGAAAATCCTTGGGAAACCCTCTCCTCCAAATTTGTCTATGAAAATGCTTGGATACAAGTACGTGAAGATGCCGTACTCAACCCCGCAGGCAAGGAGGGCATTTATGGAACACTTCATTTCAAAAATAAAGCACTTGGCATTGTACCTGTCGATGCACATGGCTACACATGGCTCGTAGGGCAATATCGATACCCTTTGAACGAATACTCTTGGGAAATTCCAATGGGTGGAGGGAAAATTGATACAGACATATTGGAAAGTGCCAAACGCGAACTGTGGGAAGAAACAGGTATTACTGCTTCCGAATGGCGCAAAGTGGCGCGTGTACACACCTCAAACTCCGTAACAGACGAAGAAGGATTTGTCTTTTTAGCCCAAAATCTTGCCTTTGGACAGAGCGCACCTGAAGAAACCGAAGTCTTGCAAATACGCAAAGTCTTGCTATCAGAAGCTGTAGAAATGTGTATGCGTGATGAAATCACCGATTCTATCAGCGTTATTGGCTTAATGAAAGTGGCTAAACTATTGGGGCTATGAGCATACAAGCTAAATAAGCGTTATTTGGAATTAAATTTGGATAACACAGCTAAAAAACCTATTTTTGCTCCTATGAATATGCTAACCTCTCAAGTGGCACTTGTAACGGTTTTTCCGAACCGCGCTCAAATAACACGTACAGCTACTATCGACTTGCCTGCAGGCGAACATTGGCTTGTGTTTGACAACTTGCCTGCCAGTATAGACCAAAAAAGTGTGCAGGTAAACGGGGCAGGCAAGGCTATCATTACCAAAGTACAGTTTCAACAAGTCTTTCCCGAACCTCCTTCCGACACGCAATACAAAGCCTTGCAAGCCCGAAAAATAGCTCAAGAAACAAATATCCGTATCTTACAAGAAAAAACAAGACGCTTAGAAAAACAAAAAGTATTTCTTGATGACATTGCCAAAAAAGTTACAAACCCAAATAAACAAGCTGATATTTTAGAATTTAATCCTACGAGTTGGCTTGAAATGCTTACTTTTTATCAAACCAATCTCGCTGAAACAGACCACCAACTATTAGAAACCGAATTAGAAAAACGTAAAGAAGATGAGATATTGGCAAAAATAAATTGGGAAGTTCAACATATTAGTAGTCAAACCGCCACGCGTACCAATCAAGTCGTAGTGGGGCTGGAAGTGCGCGAAGCAGGAGCAATCAGTCTGGCACTTGCCTACATGGTGCATCATGCTTCATGGCAACCTATATATGATTTGCGCGTTTCAACAGAAACCAAGCAAATGCAAGTCAATTATAAAGCAATCGTTCAACAACAAACGGGCGAAAATTGGGACAACACTGAACTTCGCCTCTCTACCGCGCAACCTGCTATCAGTGGACAACAGCCTGAACTAAGCCCTTGGCGCATACAACTGCATGATACTAAGCACAGAGATGTAAATCGTTCGCAATCTATCCAACTTGGTGGTGCAAGGCAAATGTTTAATGCCCCAGTTTCGGCTATGTCAAATATGTTTCAACACACACAACAAGAAACGAATGAGGAGTCAAGTGATGGCTGGATGGGGGCTGTAGTAGATGAAATAGACATCATAACAGCCGTAGTAGAAACTAAAGCGACTGCTGTTTTTTTCAATATTGCAGGCAAGCATATTGTAAAAAGCGATACAACTGACCATCAGGTTACTATTATGCAGACAGACTTTGCTGCACATTTTCGCTATTCGGCTGTGCCAAAACTTTCTACGTTTGCGTACTTAAAAATAAAAGTAAAAAATGAAACTGCCTTTCCTTTTTTAGCAGGCGAAACAAATATATTCTTGGACAACAACTTTGTAGCCAATGCCCGTATGAATGCCGTTGCTCCCACCGAAGAGTTTTGGACGTTCTTGGGCATAGATGAAGGAATCAAAATTGAGTACAAATTTTTGAAAAAATATGAAAAAAAAGAAGGTGGAATGTTCACCAAAAAAATACAAACTTGGCTATATGAATACCTAATTATGGTTAAAAACCACAAACAAACTGAGGAGGAAATCGTTATTTGGGACCAACTGCCGATTTCAGGTAATGAGCAACTAAAAATTCATTTAATTGAGCCTACATACAAAGAAAACACAGACAGACTGAAAAAAAATGAAATGGAATACTTAGAATGGTTTTTTATAGCCAAACCAAATGAGGAAATCCAAATCCCATTTAAGTTTTCAGTCGAACACCCACAAGATATGTACGTGCAAGGACTTTAAGTCTATTGTATAGGTTGTTCTATAACAAACTCAGGCTCTGGTGTTTGAAACTCGTGAATCGCTTTCAAATAGATTTGATAAGTTATAATTGTAGCTACTATCGTTATAATGAGAAACGCCTGATAAACTTTCTTGTGTTTGCTTTGGCTTGTAGCAGTTTGCTTGCTTGTCCCGTGCCGTTTCTTATACCGTTTTTTTTTAGGTAAGAACTGCTTAAAATCAATTTGTCGAGCAAATAAAAAGCCAGAAATAAAACTACCCACTATAAAGATAGCCAACAAAATTCTTGATATAAAAGCGATAAAGCCCCATTGTACTTGCCGCGGGCTCTCTACTTGAGCGAAAACGGTGGCACATAACAAGCAAAAAAATATAGAAAAAATGGCTTTTTTCATGTCCAATAATTATTAACTTTGCAAAAATATTACTTTTTTGTAAACGAAAAAAATAAAATACTAAGATACTCCTATTTTTTCTATAAAAACAACTATTTCAATGTCCAAACGACTCCAAAAGACATCTTTTTTTTTATTTTTTGCCTTATATAGCCTGACCGCTTGTGGGCAGAGTGATAGTTATATTTCACAATTATTGCTACAACAACCAGATAAATTTAGCCATATATTGATATCCCCCGAAATATATGAGGTGCAAATTATTTATACCCAAATAAACCGAGATGCGCATAATCAGCCCACACTCAAGGAATACACCTATCGTGAAAATGCCAATAAGTTTTTTAGCCCTGCAAGTTTAGTAAAGATACCTATGCTTGGCTTGGGTTTAGAAAAACTAAATGAATTAAAAAAGGTTGGTGTAAATAAATGGGCGCGTATGGGCTTTGGAGCCGATTACCCCTGTCAAACAGAGCTGAAAGGTAATGACCTTGAAGAGCGTGAGTTTCCTTGTATGACTCGCTTCGTAGAAGGCGTATTGGCAGTAAGCGATAATGATGCCTACTCGCGGCTGTATGAGTTTTTAGGTCAACGCTACATTTATGAACGATTAGAGAAAAAAAGGTATGCCAACACACGTATCTTAAGACGGTTTACAGACTGTAATACAGACCAAAATAGACATACCAACCCCGTCTTTTTTTATGATGCAAAAGGCAATATTTTATACAATCAACCTGCACAATTTAATGAAAAACCTATCTCCTCGCCACTTGGGGCTGGCTCGCAAATCGTAAAGCATTATGCGCAAGATTTAAGCGAATACAGCGAAACGTTTGACTATGATTATGAAAACTTTGTTTCCTTACGCGATGCCAATGATATGTTTGTTGCCTTGATGATGCCTGAAGCCGTTGCGCCTGAAAAACGCTTTAATCTTAATGCAAGCGATTACAAACTCCTTTGGTACGGCATGGGGATGTTTCCTCATGAGGCACGTCTAAAAAAATATGATTACAAAGAAAAATTTTTTCCTGCCTATAAAAAGTACTTGTATTATGGTCGAAAAGAAGAAGTTATACCCGAACCTAACTTGCGTATTTTCAATATGGTGGGTTGGTGGAATGGCTATGTAGCCGATTGTGCCTACTTTGTAGATGCAGAAAAGAAAATAGAGTTTTTTCTTTCTGCTGTTATTTACACAACTAAAGGCAAGGCAACTGATACCGAATTTAATGACTATCACAAAATCTGTTTCCCTTTTTTAGCAGACGTAGGCAAGCTGATTTATACACACGAAGCGAAGCGTGTTAAAAAACATTTACCTAATCTTAGCCACTTGCCTGCCTACAAAAAGCCATAAGGAGCATCAAAAAAGCAATTTAAAAACTCGCCTGCCAAAACCAAACAAGTGAATTTTAAGCGAAAAAGAACTATATTTGTAACAAAAAAACAATGCCATAGTACCCTATACAAAGCAGGCGAAATCTTGCGTTTAGCAATGTAAAACTTAATTTTTTAATATCGTGCAAAATCTAAGTGATGAAGCCATCATGCTCAAAGTAGTGAACGGGCAAATCGAACAACTCGGGCTATTGTTTGAGCGGTATCATGTGCGTTTATATAACTTCTATTTGAGGCAAGTTTGCGACCAAGACCTAAGCCGTGACCTAACGCAAAATACGTTCGAGCGCGTATTAAAGTACAAACATACCTATCGTGCCGAAATGCCATTCAAGGCATGGTTTTATCAAATTGCCCGAAATGTAAAAAGTGACCATTTCAAAAAGAACAAATATGACATGAAATCCTTAGATGATATTCAATATGACCGCAACCTCCGCCTATCAGAAGAAGACCATAGCCTTGAGAAGAAAGAACACCTCCAAATGTTGCAAAATGCTCTCCAAAGGCTTCCCGAAGACAAACGCGAAATCCTTGTGATGAGTCAATTAGAAGAGATGGAATATCAACAAATTGCTGAAGTCTATCAAATAACTGAAAATCATGCACGTGTTCGCGTTCATCGCGCCCTCAAAGCCCTCAAAGATGTTTTTTGGGGAGGAAAAGTAAAAGACAAAAAATAAAAAAACAAAAAAACAAAAGCCATCCCCCTAAAAAAACTAAAAATCATGATACATTACGAAGAAATAGAGCCTTACTTGATAGATTTCTTACACGGAGAAGTGGCAGAAGAGATAGAATATCGAGTTCGCGCTTACCTTCAACAAAACCCTGACTTTCAACAAGAACTTGATGAATTGGAGGAAACCCTCACATTTAGCCACCATACTCCTTTAGTACAGCCTGCGCCTGAGTTAAAAATGAACTTTTACGCTATGCTGAATGAATATAAAGCCACACAAGATATAGCGCGCCCCTCGTTTCGCGAACGCATGAAGCAATTCTTGCAAACACAATTCTATTGGCAGACCTTATCCATAGGCGTTTTTGCCGTGTTAGTATCAGTTATAGGCTTTTGGGGCGTTTCAGTTTTTCAAGAACGATTCAAAAATACTGAAGTCGCTTTGCATAAGATTGAAATCGAACAACAAGAAAAAGTAACCGCTACTTTTATAGATATAGAAATGCCCAAAAGAAAAAATGCCATAGCCAAAAATAACCTAACTGAAAACGCTGCTACGCAAGGGCCAGAAGCTGATGACCTAAACCTCTTAGAGCCTAAAACAATAGAAAAGAAGTCGATTGCAGAAGATAAAAATAGCTATACAAACATAGGCAAAAATAATTATTCTTTTGCTGACAGCAAACAGGCAGGCAAGGTTACTATCAACAACCCCAATGGCAATATAAATCTTATGGGATACGCAGGCAAGGAGGTGAAAATAGAAACTATGCCTGCTCAAAGTTATGCGGGTGTGGTAGATAACAATCATGTGATTATTGATGGTATCTCGGCAGCCCCACAAATTGATATGCAAGTGCTATTACCACAAAATCGCCTACTCCAAATATCTGTAACCGCACAACAAAACATCACCATGGACTTGAGAGGCGTGGAGTTAGAAACCAATAGCTCACTCACCTCACAAGGCGGCAACGTAGAAGTACGAGTAGCTGAAGACACGAGCCTTGAGATAAATGCGCTTGCACGCGAGATAGAGAATGATTTTGGAGATGCACCTAATCCTTTTGAGTATAACAAAAATATAAACGCACAGTCGAACGAAGGCATTGGCAGAGAAGATGAGAAAGAAATAGCCTCTAAAAATGATGTAAACCAGTCGAACTTAAAATTAAAAGACGCTAAATCCTCTCCAAAAGAGCATACAAGAGTTCCCCAAAAACGCAAAAAAGAAGCGAAAAGCGAAAATATGGCGCGGACTAAATCGGCTGACATTTCCAAACAAGAAGAGGCAAAGACACGCATCAGTCCCACTTATCCGCCTGTACTTCAAGTAGTCAAAGTCCCTTTGAAAAACAGCAAAAATACCCTACAATTAAATAGCCCAAAAGGGAAAGCGAAAATTAAAAAAAGTAACAAGTAATTTTTAACAGTATTTTTAATACAAAAAGCCTCGTTTCTATAAAGAAATGAGGCTTTTTTGGTAGGCAAGTTGTTGGTTGTGTGGTACGATTTGCGCACTCGATAGGTTTGGTGTTGCACCAAACGCGCCTGATTAGTATAAACAAAAGAAATTTACAACTTCGTACCATATTTTTTGTACCTTTGCCGTACAAACAGCCCAAATTATACGCAATTTGGACTAATCGTTTCTAATACAATACATTATGAAAGGCAAAAACACACCCATCTTAACAGGACCAGGAGGCAAACTCCCTCCACAAGCAGTCGAATTGGAAGAAGCTATTTTGGGCGCATTAATGATAGACAAGGAAGCCATCAATGTGGTCATCGATATATTGAAGCCTGAAAGTTTTTATAAACCCTCACACGTAGAAATTTATCAAGCTATTTTTGGACTCTTTTCGCGCTCCGATGCTATAGATATGCTGACGGTTACTCAAGAATTGCGGAAGATGGGGAAAATTGACTTGGTAGGCGGTGCCGTCTATGTAATGCGCCTTACCAACAATGTAACATCTGCCGCTAACATAGAAACGCACGCCCGTATGGTTACGGAACTTGCCATTAAACGGGAGCTTATTAGTGTGGGTGCGCAAATTTTAGAAGAGTCTTTTGAAGATAATACAGACGTTTTTGACCTTTTAGACACTACCGAGCAGAAGCTGTTTCAGATTTCTGAGAATAACATACGCAAAAACACCGTTTCTATTAACACACTTATTCCCAAAGCATTGCGCGAAATAGAAGCCCGCAAAGAATTTAAAGACGGCTTGACAGGCGTGCCATCTGGCTTCACAGAACTTGACCGCGTTACAGCAGGGTGGCAAAAATCCGACTTGGTTATCGTGGCGGCTCGACCTGCAATGGGCAAATGCTTGAGTGCTGAAACCCCCGTCTTGTTGTTTGATGGTACTATCAAACAAGCTAAAGATATACAAGTAGGCGACATATTGATAGGCGATGACTCCTCACCACGAAATGTGCTTTCGCTGGCTACAGGCAAGGAAAAAATGTATTGGATTCGCCAAAAGTATAGTATGGATTACCGCGTAAACGAAAGTCATATTCTTTCTTTAAAGCAAGGACAAGTTGTTATTGATATTTCTGTACTTGATTATATTGCGCAAACAAACCACACCCGCGAAAAACAAAAAGGCTACAAAGTAGCCTTAGAATTTCCTGAACGGAAATTAAAAATAGACCCCTACAAGATAGGTTTTTTGGTAGGCAAGGATAAAGACTTGCCTGCCATACCGCAAGAATACATCGTGAATAGTAGCCAAAAACGCCTGCAACTATTGGCAGGTTTGATAGATGCACATGGCTATACTATCATTTTACAAGATGCGGAACTTGCCTCCCAAATCAAATTCTTGTGCGACTCGTTAGGCTTTCGAACTTGCCTACTCACCACAGATGACCGCTACAGCCTTACTTTTCAAGGCGATACAGATACGATACCAGTCCGCACACAACGCCAAAAAATAACAAATTGGAAAAGTAAAAGCGATTGGCGAACTACGAATATCAGCGTTGAATATGATAAAATTGATGACTATTATGGCTTTGTGCTTGATGGTAATCAACGTTTCTTGCTGGGCGATTGCACGGTAACACATAACACCGCATTTGCGCTTTCGCTTTTGCGTAATGCCGCTGTAAATTTTCAACAACCTGTAGCGATATTCTCTTTGGAAATGTCGGAAATGCAACTTACACACCGCCTCATATCGTCTGAAGCTGAAATTGAAGGAGAGAAAATTAAACGCCCCAGTACAATGGAAGGCTACGAATGGGAGCAACTTCGCACAGGTGCAGAGCGTATCCGTAGCGCACCTATTTTTATAGATGATACACCAGCACTTTCTGTCCTCGAACTTAGGGCAAAATGTAGGAGGCTCAAGGCACAATATGATATTCAATTGATTGTAGTCGATTATCTCCAACTCATGACGGCAAGCGTAGGCAAGGCAGGTGGCCCTGGCAACCGCGAACAAGAAATATCTATGATTTCGCGCTCACTCAAAACGTTAGCGAAGGAGTTAGATGTTCCCGTTATTGCCCTATCACAACTTAGCCGCGCTGTAGAAACACGCGGAGGCGACAAGAAACCACAACTTTCTGACCTTCGAGAATCGGGTTGTATTACGGGTGATAGCTTGATAGTCGATGCCACTACAGGGAAGTTGTTCACTATCAAAGAATTGGCAGAACGCCCACAACAAACCAATTTTACTTGTTTTGGGGCAACAGACAACTACAAAATTGAGCCTCAAAACATGGTAAAAGCTTTTTATTCAGGTAAGAAAGAAGTTTTTAAACTGCAAACGCGTACAGGCAGAAGTATCAACGCAAGTGCCAATCACCCTTTTCTGAAACTATCAGGCTGGACACGTTTAGACCAACTACAGGTAGGTGATAAAATTGCTACACCTCGCAAAATAACTGTTACCACACCTACCAATCAAATGAGTGAGGATGAACTAATTTTGCTTGCACATTTGTTAGGAGATGGTTGTATATTGCCTAAACATCCATATCATTATACAAGTGCTGATATGGCTAATATAGAAATAGTACAAACTACAGCCAAACGTTTATTCAATATAGAAGGTAAAATAGTGCAACAAAAAAATTGGTGGCATTATTACCTCACTACGCCCTATCACCTGACACACAAGGTAAAACACCCTATCACGCTTTGGTATGAATGTATGGGTATTGACCGAGTTCGCTCTTATGATAAACGACTTCCTGCTAATCTGTTCCTCTCTGATGAACCACATATTGCCCTGTTTTTAAAGCATCTTTGGGCTACTGATGGTAATATTAGTTGGAAAAAAATAGCAGGCAGAGTAGACGCAGGCGCTATCTATTATGGCTCTACTAGCAAAACATTGGCTGAACAAGTACAACACCTATTGTTAAGATTGGGTATTCAATCCACTATACGCATCAATAAAAAAATAGGGTATCGAGATAATTATCATGTTTGGATACAAAGTGTAGAAAATCAACTTTCATTTTTAAATTTGGTGGGCTGTTATGGTAAAAGAGGGGATATTATACCCGACATGATAAAGATACTCGAAACCATAGAACCTAATGTAAACCTTGATGTAACCCCTAAAGAAGCTTGGAAGTTGTTTATAGAGCCTGCAAAAAATGAAGTAAACAAAAGTTGGCGAACCATTACCAAAGAAATGAATGTTTCATATAATGGGGCGGGGCTTTTTAAACGTGGAATTGGCAAAAACCGACTAAATAAAATTGCTACTATATTAGACTCTGATAAACTTAAAAATCTTGCTGAAGCAGCTATTTATTGGGACGAAATAATTTCGGTTACACCACTTGGCGAGCAAGATGTATATGACGCAACTGTGGAAGGTGTACATAACTTTACTACAAATGATATTATAGTCCATAATTCTATAGAGCAAGATGCGGATATTGTGATGTTTTTGTATCGTCCAGAATACTATGGTATCACGCAAGACCTTGAAGGCAATCCCACAGGTGGCACAGGCGAAGTTTTGATAGCCAAACACAGAAACGGTGCCTTAAAAGATGTAAAATTGCGCTTCATAGGCAAATATACTAAGTTTGAAAACATGGAAGGCGACAGCTTTAACTTTGCATCTAACAACAACGGCAACGGACAAGCACGACCTGCTAACAATTTTATATCCAGCAAAGTAAATACTGCACCCAACACAAGTGATAACGGTACAACTAATTTTAATTCGTTTAACAGCAATAATTCGCTCAAGAAGTCAGATGATGAGCCACCTTTCTAAATCAAGTGCTTTAAGTGGATATAAAATAATGTATAGCCTTGTTTTGATAAGTGCATTTTGGTATGATATAAACATCTTGCCTGCCCTAATGTAATACGATACCTATAAATTTTAGCTTAGTACTTTATAAATATGGCTTAGTCTATAATAGATTAAGCCATATTTTTTAGGTACTAAGCTATATTTGGTTAGTACTAAGGCATATTTGGTTAGTACTAAGGCATATTTGGTTGGTACTAAGCTATATTTAATTGGTACTAAGGCATATTTGGTTGGTACTAAGGCATATTTGATTAGTACTAAGGCATATTTGATTGGTACTAAGACATATTTTATTAGTTGTAATGAAAAAATAAAAAGAAGCTGTCATAAAAACGCCCTCTGCGAAGATATTATCTTCACAGAGGGCGAAAAAGTTAACTACAGTTGTTGTTTATTGCTTAATAATCTGTTTAGTGGTTGAGCCTTGTTTGGTTTTTACTTCTAACAGATACTTGCCTGCGGGAAGCATACTCCAATCAAAATCTTGCCTTTCTGTTAATTGTGGCATTTGCTTTTCCCAAACGATAGTTCCTTTCATGTCTATTACACGCAAGCCTACTTCTTTGAAGGATATGCCTTGTGCGATTTGCAAGGTAACTTGTTTAGCGACAGGATTTGGATATACCGTAAGCGACTTAGCAACTATATTGTCTTCGTTAGGCGTGCTAATGTCAGTTTTGAACTTCCAAGTGGTCTTGCCTGCGAACCCAGCAAAGTTATTTCCTGCTATATCTTGTATCGCGCCATTGCTTATTTCTACATAGAGTTCTACAAAACCAGGCAGGTCATTGGCGGGATTGATAGTAACGACTGCGCCTGCTATAGTAACATTCGCGTCTGTGATTTGGATATTTTCGACACCCGCATCGCCCACTACTCGATAGATAGCAATAGAGCCAGCCGTACCTTTTTTCACATTTTCATTGAAGGTGATGGTCATGTTGTTGGCACCAGGGAAGTCAATGCTATTGTGGGCAGGCGAGAAGGTTACTACTGTGGGTGGCACATTCTCCACGTCTGTTTTGAATTTCCAGTTGCCTGTTGCGATTCCTGCAAAGTTATTGCCTGCTATATCTTGAATAGCTCCTGCGGTTACTTCTACATAATAATCAGTCGTTCCGTCAAGAATAGCAGCAGGATTAACACTTACGGAATTATTGGTTACGACTACATTGGCATTCGTTACAGGAATAGCTTCTACTACACTGTTATCAGTTAGTTTTTTGATAGTAATGCTACCTGCTGTACCTTTCTTCACATTTTCATTGAATGTCATGATAAGGTTAGCTGTAACTGAAATACTCGTAGTATTATGGGCGGGGCTAAGGGTGGTAAGCGAAGGCGCAGTAAGGTCTGCGGTTGTAAACTTCCAAGTGTTATTTCCTGTCATTCCACCAAAGAAAACATTATCCACATCTTTGAACGCGGTGGCGGGAATCTCTACATAATAACTTGCCTGCTCTGCCATATTGGTATTCGGATTGATGGTAACCGTTGCGCTGCTTATGCTTACTAAAGCTGTGGCAACATCAATCGTTTCAAAAACACTGTTATCAGACACTCGTTTAATGAGGATATTGCCTGTACCTTTGAGTACATTGCGGTTAAAAGTGGCTTCTAAATTGGCGGTAGGCGAGATGCCTGTAGCATTATGTAAGGGCAACAACGTTGCTATAGACACAGGCGAGGTGATTTTGAAGTCATCAATAGCTATGCCTGCCATATTATCTGCTTCATCAGATTTGAATACAAAGCGGAATGCGACTTGTGCATTGCCTGCCAAGAAGTTTACATTGCCTATAAAAGTATTGAAGCTGCCTGCTGTACTGCCTGTAAAGAAGGGCGTATTCGCCGCAAACCCTTTGGTAGAGCTTACAGAAGATTTTGTGCCATTGTACCAATTGGCGGCTACAGCGTTGCCAAGTTGTATCCAAGAAGTGCCTTGATTGGTAGAATATTCTACAATAAAGCCGTCATAACTACCCTCTACATTATATTTCGCTTTAAACTCAAACGTATAATTGCCTGTAGGGGTAAAGTTGAAACTTGGTGTATAAAGCATGGCAGTCGCGTCATTGGGGTAGTTGCCTGTAAGCCCTGTAACCCAAGCATTGCTACCACTTGCTGTTCCGTCCTTGCCTGTCACCGCAGAGCTACCGCGCTCAAACCTAAAGCCTGTAGTAGTGCTTGCGAGGAAGTGGTTGGGATTTGTTTCAAAATCTCCTCCATTGGCAGGCAAGTAGTTCAAGGTGTTATAAGGTAATACGGCAGGCGAGGTTTTGCTTGACGTACTTGCAGCGGTATTGATGCTTAAACTTGTGCTTTTCCAGCCGTAGCTATTTGGATATGTAATAACATGAGGTCCCTTAGTAGTAGCCGTAGCCGTACTTGCTCCTACGCCAAAGTTCCAGCTATAAGAAGTACCTAACGTAGAGACATCTGTGAAAGTAAAATTTTGATTTTCGTAGCCAATAGCAGGCGAAACCGTATAGTTAGCCGTTGCCACTATAGGGGCAGAAAAGGCAGTAGTCGTGAATATACCGCGCCCATGGGTAGCCAATACCACTTGTTTGTCAGCTGCTCTGTATTGGAACATATCGCAACGCACATTGGCAAGTCCTGAGTTAGTAGGCTCCCAACCAGGATTAGAAACTGTAATGTCGCTTGTACTCCAAACGCCTAATTCAGTCGCAATCATGACCTCTTTGGTATTATTGGGATTGAATAATGCCCAACGCACAGGCATATCAGGCAAGCCATGCGCTACTTCGTCTTTGCTTATCCAAGATGTGCCTCCATCATTGCTATAATATACTGACTTTGCGCCAAAATTGCCTACGGTTACAATCAGCTCATTATCAGTTGCGCCTATATCAATGCAAGTAACATAACCTGTAACACTACTCAAAGAGGTTGAAACAGGTGTATCACCTGCAGCATCGTCTATTCTATACAAACTACCCCCACTTGTACCTACAAAAAGGCGGTTCGCCATGTACGCATTAGCGCGGAAAGCGGTTGCCTGCCCACTGATAAGCCCCGCCAAGGTAGTTTGCGAGCTTGGCGTAGCTTCCATATTTGTAATCCTTTTAATATCACCACTATTACCTGCAGAGTATAAAACATTCGCCACATCATCATAGTCAGCAGGATTGATAAACTCACCAGAGTTTTGGTCATTCACTATAGGACTACCAAATGATGTTCCGCCATTGGTAGAGCGATAATATACATTATAGACATACGAAGTAATCACAATGTTAGGGTTTGTTTGATCGACAAAACAAAACGCCCCATCGCCACCTGTAGCCAACGCTCCACTTGTGATGCCTGCTCCATCTAGACGGCGTGTGCCATTGTCTTGCGCGCCTGCAAAATATCTGTTTGAGCCACTTGTATTGGGTGTAGCGCAAGCATAAAATTGTGTAATGTTATAATTGGTATTGCGCTCGCTGAAACTTGCCGAAGAGTTGCCTGTCCCTGCATCGCCTGAATGAAAAACACCTCCATCGCAACCCACAATTACTTGGTCAAAATCAGTAGGGCGGAATATAATATTATGTATATCCGCATGTACATACGACACACAGTTACCTGTCCAATAGGAGATACTATTCCATGAAGCACCACCATCACTAGTGCTATGTACATCTATACCGCCTATCAAGACTACGTTAGGGTTATCAGGGCGTACTTTGAGTATTAAATCGTACCAAGCCTGCCCGCGTGTAAAGTCGCTTGAACCCATAGTACAGTTTTGCTCTCTATATTTGGGAGCGGTGAGCGATGTCCAATTCGCTCCTCCATCATCTGATCTTCTGAACCAACCTACATTAGAACCATTTGCACCTATAGCATAAATAGTTGTAGAGGCGGTAACATTGCTTGTGGAGGGGGCAAGTGCAAGTTCCACACGTTGTCCTACCACACCTGAAGGCGTTATATTACTCCAAGTAGTGCCGCCATCTGAAGAGCGAAATACACGTGCATTAAATGTACCTGCATATAAGTCGCCATTCGTAGCTAGTTCGATATCCGCCATGCTATTGATACTACCCGTTGTGGCTGTACCGATACCGCTTGAGGGTGCAAGTACACGTGTCCAAGAAGTGCCACCATCCGTAGATTTTATAATACCACCTGATGTTTCAGAACGCCCTCTTGTGGCAACAAATATATGTCCTGCATTATTGACCACCATTTGGGATATATACGTAAATTTAGTACCATCTACTGAAGTCGCTTTAGTGCTGGCAAGTTGTGTCCACGTAACCCCTGCATCAGTAGTTTTCCAAATGCCATCTCCAATTACAAAACTGCTTGGATTGGTAGAAGTGCTAAATGCTTGCATACTCTCTCCCGTACCTACATAAAAAGTTTGAGGAGTGCTTGGCGCAAAAGCGATGCAACTAACGGCTATGTTAGCCCAAAAGTCATTTACTTTTATCCAGCTTGTGGTCGTGGTAATGTCTGTATTATACCAAAGTCCACCTGTTACTCCCCCTGCCCATACCTTTTTCTTAGCGGCATCATTGGGGTCAAACATAAGCGCACGCGTGCGTCCGCCTACATTGTTGGGGCCTCTTTCAGACCAGACAACGCCATTGATGGCGGCTTTATCTTTCTTTCTCAATTTTTCTGCGGTAAATTCGCGTGCCACGCTTAATCTTTCGCGCGGTACAGTAAGTGTATTAGGGTCGACAGTTTTAAGAAATTCTAATCTTGCCGCCAAATCAGGGCGGTCAGCTTTAGGCATTGCCTTAATTTCTTCCCTTGTAAACTTAGGTGCCGCACTGTATGGGTGCGACTCAATAAATTGCTTGTATCGAGCATTTCTGCGTGCATTTTCGGTGATTTCTACAGCTTCGTGGTCTGTACCTGCTGATAGTATGGGTATTTGCGTTTGTTCGTCAGTTTTGGCAATAAGGTTATTGCCTGTTTTAGGCGTGGATTGTGTAGGTTGTTCCGCTTTTTTGTCGTGTGTAGTCGTATTTTTTTGAATCGTTTTAGGTAAAGCTACTTTGCTTATTTCCCTTTGCGGAGTGGGTGGGTAAAAGGTGTATGTGCCTATACCCATTATGCCAAAAAAAGCGAGGGCTATCCAAAGAAGGAGGCGCTTTTTTGATGGCTGGTGTGAAAGAGTGGAGGAATTTTTCATATTTGGTAAAGTGGATTTGGGTGATTATATCAATTTGCTTAATTGGTGGTAAAGTTATGGTTTTTCCATGAAAACTCCAAAACATATTTTGGAATCTTCGAAAAGTCTATTTGCCTTCTGCGCCTGCTTCAGTGAGATTACAAGGCATCAAATACATCTGGTGGGGCATATATACATCTTTTTTTGCAGCTAAATCTATAAAATTATTGCATAAATTTACTAATACTAGATTATAAAAGTCAAGGCGTTCTTGAGGAGTGCGTGTATTGATTTGGTCTTTATATTTTGTCCAAGCTTCCCAAAATGGGTGAAGTGCTACGCCTTTAGAGGCTGGTATAGGTGTTTCGGTAATGTATTGCACCGTAATATCCATATCACACAAATGCCACCGCCTCGTAGCCTCTGCTAAGGCGTGCGCCATTTCAGCTTCTGCATGGTGCCATTCGCTTTCGAGGAGTTCCTCGTGGTTGGCTTTTAGGTAGGCAAGATACATATTTTCGATAAGTGCCACTTGTTGCGTACGAATTTGGAACTTATCGCCTGTTTGAATAGTCGCTATCCAATGCTCTGCGTCTTTTTTTAAGTGTGCAATAAAAGGCGAAAAAGTTGTTTTTTTTAATTTCTCAGTCAATACTTTTTCTTCCTCAATCGTTTTACGGTTGATTTGTAAAGTTACATCATTTACAAAGCTTTGTACTTCAAGCAATCCTTCATGTGCTTTTTTATCAAACGCTTGCGCAAGTAGGCAACTTGCCTGCCCCTGCAAGAAAAGCACTAAGATGAGTATCATTTTTTTCATAAAGCATCAAATTTACACGTTTTAAGAACACGAAATACCTCGTTTGGTGTCTTCACCAAATAATATAAGCACTAAATTCTAACATAATTTTGATATTCAAAGAGCCACACCCCTGTATTTTTGTATATGGCGTGCAAAATTTTGTTTTTTAGTTTTATTTTAGCTTTCGAATGGTCAAATTCAAACACCCAATTATAGCGTTCATACCTTTCTTGCATAACGGCAGGGTGTGTGCCGTCGAATATTGTGAGCGATTCTATGTCTTGATAATTAAAATCATGAGCATCCATACTAAGGTCTTCAGGGCTCCAAAGACGATTAAATTCCATGCGTTTTTCGAATTGTTTGCGGGGTGGTTTTACCCATCCGTAATGATAAATATACGCTTCTATTAACTTTACGCGCAATTTTTGGTTAGGTTTTTTACGAAACCCTTGTGCATCTCTATAAGAAAAGATGTCTTGGCGCGGACGTATTATTCTTACCTCTCTTCGATACCAGCTTCTCGAATCGCCTATGTACTTGTATGAGCCATAAAAATGTTTATAGTGGAATAATAGTCCCTCTACCGTTGGGTTGTCTTTCCAAAGAAGCATAGCCTCTTTAATTTTTTCCAAATATTGTTCGTGTACTACTTCATCGCCTTGGATATAAAAAGCCCAGTCTGAATCTTTTGCAACTGCTTGAAAGGCTTTGTCGGTTTCTACTGCCAATACGCGCCCGTTATCGCGCAGGGTATCGTCCCAAATGGTAGGCAAAATTTTGATTTTTGGTGAGTTGATACCTTCTATCAACTGCATAGTTTCGTCTTCCGACTCGCCTACCGCCACCACAAATTCATCGCAAATAGGCAAAATGGAGGTAATGGCTTCGACTATAGGGTAGTCGTATTTGATAGCATTGCGAATAAAAGTAAAGCCTGAAACTTTCATAAATAGTTAGATTAAGTGCTTACTTAAAATTAGACATCAATATTTTATACCACCTTTTGAACTTTACACTCCAAATACGCGCCTTGCCAACAGGGCGATAGCCTATCAAAGGATTCAGCGAGCCAAAGTAACTCCCTTGCGAAACCACAGTAGGGTGAGTCCAATAAATGTTTACCTTGTCGATGGCCGTACAACCCTCTATAAAACAATCTACAGGTCGATGGCATTTTTCAGTAGCAACTATATTTAAAAGAGCGGTAGCACCTTGTAAATCAACAAGATATGCGCCAGTACCTCGCATTCTATTTTTTTTATAAACGTGTTTGTTTTTACTCCTTTCGCTTCCTTTCACAAAGCGTAAGCCCGAATCTTCTAGCGAAATGATAAAATTTTGGAGTTTATCGCGTTCTATTTCTGCGACTACTTTCTGTAGCACTTCTTCAAATCTTTTGCCCAGAATAGCATCATCTTCAAAGATAAGGGCTATAGGCAATTTATTTTTCACTACTTGTTCTAATGCCAAAAAATGTTTGTAGGCGCAGGAAGTCCATGCCATCACGCGCTTCATCTCAATACCTGTAAAGTACTGGGCTAAAACCTCGTCTGATAAGTCCTGCATATCGCCTTCATTGATAAAGACCGCCTCCAAATCTTTGCCTTGTATTTGCGCTTTCATGTGCTGTTCTCTATCCAGCGCAGTACTAACGTGAATGATAAAAGTCTTCAAATCTTTTAAATTTTAAATTGTTTATTTTATAAGAAGAGACAGAGGTTAAATAAACGCACTTATCTTTTTAGGTAACAATCCCTTGTCGGTGATGCTAAAGAGAGCAAGTAAATAGATACTTTCTATTCTTAATCATCAGAGTTAATACCCCTTTCAATTTGCTCTAAACGGTCATTGTTACATAATTTAGGTTTTTCTAAAGTTATAGCGAAAGCTACCAAAATATATGAGCAGTCATGCTGTAAGAATCTGTTTTTCAGGCTTTTGCGGGGTGCTAAAGTGTATAACGGACGCTTACAGCGTGGCTATCCCGTAATAACTTTCGAAGAATCTTAAAAGTTAAAATACTTTAGTGCAAAGTTAGTCTATTTATTTTAATAGCCTATTATTTTTTGAATTATTCTATTTTGGCTCTTCTAAGATTTATACAGGAATACGCTCTCCACGAATAAATTAGCGGGCTAAATTAAACCAAACCCACTATTTTAATCATAGAATAGCACGCAGAGTCCCTATAAATCATAGCAGTTCGCTCATAACTTTCTAAGAACCATAATGATATAGACACTTGCCTGCGTTTGGGTAGGCAAGGTGCAAAAAAAATGCCTTGCCTGCCCTTTGTGTTCAATGGATACTTTTGTAAAAAAGTAGCTTATCTTTGCACCGTAAAGTTTGTTTCTATGAGCATATATCTACGTTTTACCTTTTTATGTATAGGCTATTTCTTGCATACGATTGCATACGCTCAAAACGCGGTTCAATTGCAAGGAACAGTAACAGATGCCAGTACAGGTAGGCTCATACCATTCGTGTATGTGATTATAAACAACGGCATTATAGGTTCGAGTACTGACCTCGATGGTAAATTTAATTTTGAAATCAAAATACCTATAGAAAAAATAACTTTTACCCACGTAGGTTATGCTGATTTTGTGTATGAAGTGAAAACATCTAATGACCTCATGCCTTTGAAACGGTTTTTGCAAATACCGCTTTCACCTATTGCAACTGAACTTCCCGAAACCGTATTAACAAGCGGAAACCCAGCCCATCGCCTTATCAAGAAAGCCCTTGCCAATCGCGGGCTACATAATCCGAAAACATTGCCCTACTATAGTTACAATAGCTATAACAAGTTTTTTGTAAATTTAGAGCCTTCGCAAGATACTCGCTTGCCTCCCGAAAAAGATAGCGCAGACCGTAAATTAGCTCTTTTTCTTCAAAAAAGCCATCTATTTTTAGCCGAAACAGTTACCAACTATCAGTATCGTGCACCTACCTATCAATATGAAAAAGTAATAGCCAATAGGGTTTCAGGTTTGCTAAACCCTCAATTTGTCGCACTTAGTACGCAAGGGCAACTGTTAAATTTTTACGAAGATTATTTTACTTTATTAAACAGAAAGTATCTTAATCCTATCAGTGCAGAATCATGGAAAAGGTATGAATTTACCATAGAAGACACCGTTTTTTTGAAACCAGATACTTTATTTTGGATTGCCTTTGAGCCATTGCCGAATAAGTTTTTTGATGGATTGAAAGGGCGATTGGCTATTCATACACGCACTTTTGCCATTCAAAGTATGGATATAGAATCGGCATTGCCCGAAAAAGAAGTCGGCTTAGGGTTTCGTCTTGAGCAACAAAACGAATGGGTCAACAATGCGTATTGGTTTCCAAAACAATTACGCACCGAGCTAATGCTTAGGCGTGTAAAGGTAGGCGAGAAACGTATGATAGCCCAATGGAGAACACACCTCTCGGATATAGATTTCAAAACCAAGCCTGCTATGCGCAATTTTGTAGATGTTTCTTTAGACGTAAACCCTGATGCACATTTGCAAGGCAAGGAACTATGGGCTACTTATCGTACCGATACACTCAATAAAAAAGAATTAAATAGTTATATTATATTGGATAGTTTAGGCAAAAAAGCTGGTTTTGATAAAACCCTGATGCTTTCGCAATATTTAACTTTTTTACGCGTACCTATCAATCGTTGGAAAGTAGATTTAGACTTAAAACAAACGTTTAATTTCAATCAATATGAGCAATTTAGATTAGGAGCAGGCTTTATTACCAATCAATTATTTTCAAAACGCTATACTATAGGTACATACCTTGCCTACGGAACACGCGATGGCAATTTCAAATATGGTTTTTCTGCACAATACAATCCTTTCCAACACATAGACGCGTCTATTGCGGCACGTTATGTGAGCGATGTTTATGAACCTGGTCGCGTACGGTTTATGGAGGAGAGTACAGGCTTTCCACTCTTACCTAACCGTGCTTTTCCTACGCGCATTATGGATAAAGTACGCCAATTTGAGTTCAAAATACAAGGCAGACCATTACAAAATATACGCTTGGCGGCTTTTTTCCGTACGCAACGCATCTTGCCTACCTACGCCTACAGCTTTGCAGCGCACGAATTTGGAGATTATTACCAACTCACCGAGCTTAATTTTCAAGTACAATACTTCTTTGGAGCGCAATTCATTCGCATGGGTAATTCGCGCAATTTGGCTGCCATTCGATTCCCCATGTTGCAGGCAAGTTATACACAAGGATTGCGTGCATTGGGTAGCCACTTTCGCTACGGGAAATGGGAGGCAAGGCTCGTGCATGAGCATACCTTCAGACAAGCGGGTACACTACATGGCGAACTTTGGTTTGGCTTTGCAAAAGGCGATATTCCTTATCACGCCCTTTGGAACGGACAAGGAACGGGCAAACCTGTGCCAAGAATGATTCCTACTTTTATGCAAACAATGGGGCTGTATGAGTTTTTAAACGATAGGTTTGCATTTGTTTTCCTTAGCCATAATTTTCGCAAACTACTCTACAAATCGCCTTACAAATGGCTACAGCCTGAGCCTGTTTTCCATCAAAATTTTGCTTGGGGCAATTTGCGCAACCCTACCGAACACCAAGGAATAACCACGAATACCCTGAATAAGGGCTATTGGGAGTCAGGCTTCATGTTGAATAACTTAATAAAATTCAAATACATGAAATCCTTAAAAATAGGATTAGGCGGCGGTGTTTTTTTTCGTTATGGGTATTATCACCGCGACAAATTTAGTGAAAATGTCGCCTACAAATTCAGCTTTAGCATAGGTGTTTAAGCAACAAAAAATAAGGCGGGTTTTCTACGCTATAAACGTTCTCAACTCGCCTTAAGATTTAGTTTGCCCTATCATTTACCACGCAATACCTTGCCCTGTGGCTTCGGGGTGTAGTTTAAAAAATATCGTTCCTCCTGCCGTAAAAGTAGATAAGTACGTATATTTCCTCCCTGCCTTAATAACATTAGGATTGGAAGCAGCCGAGCTTGTGATTTGATTGACCGTTTGGCGAGCCAAAACAGGTACATTTTTGTAGAGTTGCCCATGAGAGGGGTTGCCCAATTCGAAGCCATTTTTAGCCCTAAAGTGCGTAGTAAAGAGTCGAAAAAGGTCATTGCCGTCCCAATACATAGCACCACTTAGCCCTTGTATTACATCGGCTACATCTCCCGTATCACGTGTAAAGAGCTTGATAACTGCCAATGTCGCATAATTACGTTTAACCTGATCGCCTCCCGAGCCAAAATATTCGTTATGCCCTGCACTGATAATGCCTTTTGTATAATTACTGTCGCTCAATAGTTGGTTTAAGCCATAAAACTGCCCTGCTTTTTTTACGGCTGCGCCACGCGTCATGGCATAGGTAAACATGGTCTGCGCTACA
>JAYTNK010000686.1:0-4242 GCA_043748375.1 Cytophagales bacterium | reverse complement strand
AAGTGGATAAAGAAAAGACAAGGTAAAGGCTGCGTTGTGTGTGCGAAAATCGTTGTCGATGTATGCGTATTTCAACAAAAACTCTTGATTTTGATAGCGTTCTTCAGGCTTTACTTGTATGCCAAACATTCTATTGTATCGCACTTCTAGTGCCAAAATACTCCTACCCGATTTATATTCTATGCCTACAGCACCTGAAGCAAATATTTTATTCAAATTTCTGGCTGTGATCATATCATCTTCAGGGTCTGATTTGAGGGTCAAAGGAGTTGTTTCAGCCCCACTATCCAAACGTGTTGCAATGCCTGTACTATTGCTTAAACGGCTGAGTGTAGCACCAAGACTAATATAAGGAAATATCTTGTTTTTGAATAAACGGCGGTCACGCGTAAAGTCAAACTTATTTTTAAAGTTATACTTAAGCAATAGGGGAATTTCCAAGTATTTTTGCGACTCATTGTAGATAAGTTTCACATATTCAAGGTAGGTATTTTGATATTGATAACTACTCGACCTGTAGGTAAGTTCAGCATTCAAATCTAATTGTTTCAACAAGGGTATCTGCGCCTGCAATCCAAACTGATAGCTACCTTTGGCATTATACTCACCTAATTTTGAATCGGGGAGCATATTTGAGATAGAATAGCTACGTGTTGGATTTACAAAAGTTAAATTAATGCCCATTCTCAAGCCGACTGTAATTATAGGAGAAACATTGAACGACTCATGGAATTGCTTGAATTCTACAGGTTTTGTAGGTTCTACGGCAAATTCAGGCTCTATTTTCAGTAGTTTCAGCATATAGGCAGTCGCTTGTTCTTTTTCATTCAAGAAAAGTGCCGTAGTGCAAAGCAAATAATAGGCTTCTATCTGTTTCTCTTTGCCCAATGACGAGATGCAATCTTTAGCTTCTAAGATAGTTTTGACTCTCTTAACTTCGCCCAACGAATAGGCTTGTTTCGCTTCGTCTAAGCAATTACCTTGAGCATATACAAGGTGTGTAAGACATGAAAAAAATAGAAAAAGGGTGAGTTTGCGCATAGTAGTATCAAAAAGCAACCAAAAATGAGTAAATTTGAGCGTTTAAATATTATGACCGCTAATTTAGCGTGTATTTTGAATAAAAGCAAATATTAACATGAAAAATCGAGTTATTATCATTACAGGGGCAAGCTCTGGCATAGGCAAGGCTCTTGCCTTCACGTTTGGAAATGCAGGGGCGCAGATAGTTATCACAGGGCGCAATGAGGCAAATTTGCAAACAGTTTCAGCCGAACTCACGCAGGCAGGCATCAACAACTTGCCTGTAGTGGCTGATGTAGCGATTGAGGCGGATTGCAAACGTGTAGTGGACGAGGCGATGGCTCGGCATGGCAAAATTGATGTATTGATAAACAATGCAGGGATTTCTATGCGGGCATTATTCGCTGATTTAGACCTTGAGGTTATTAGGCAAGTTATGGACACCAATTTTTACGGAACAGTTTATATGACTAAGTATGCCCTGCCATATATTATAGCTACACAAGGCTCTGTGGTGGGTATTTCATCTATTGCAGGCTATCGCGGCTTGCCTGCCCGTACAGGCTACTCGGCTTCTAAATTTGCTATGCAAGGGTTTTTAGAGGCGTTACGCACAGAATTACTACCTCAAAAAGTCCATGTATTGGTGGCTTGTCCTGGTTTTACCGAGTCAAATATTCGAAAAGTCGCCTTAAACAAAGACGGCAAAGGGCAAGGCGAAAGCCCCCGCGAGGAGGCAAAAATGATGACTTCTGAACGCGTAGCACAATATATTTTACAGGCAGTTAAGCACCGTAAGCGCGACCTTGTGCTGACTACACAAGGGAAATTAACCGTTTTTCTAAATAAATGGTTTCCAAAATGGATGGACAAAATGGTATTCAAAACAATGGCGAAAGAGCCTGACTCTCCTTTAAAAAGGCTGTAACAAAAACTATTTTCTTTTAATTTTTGTTTTTTTTACTAAAAATTTTTGGCTGTCTGACAATTTTTGTGTGGACGTTTTTTGAGTAGGGGTAATCCCTTGTGGTTGCCTTTTTGTAAGATAAAATCTTTATTTTGCCTAATTTTTAGCGTGTTTATAGCACAAAATGTGTTGGAATAGCAAGGGCAACCACAAGGGATTGCCTCTACAATTTTTACCCCCACAAAAATTGTCAGATAACCATCTTTGTTTTGTGTTGTGGTTGTTTCGAAAAATTGGGTGTGGTTTTGTGCTGTGGTTACACTTCGCTATCCCACCTTTCGCTCACCTATAACCGCACGCAAAGGCTGTAACAACAAGAAAACATAGCAGGAATAACGTCCACATTACCCCTCAAAACGCCTTGCCTACAGACGCAGACAATCCCCGCTACTTGTTCCCTGCATTAGCTTTGAACTATCTCGCCTGCGTGTGTGTTTATTCTCAAAAGCAAAAAAACATGGAAGTAGAAATTTGGAGCGATGTGCTTTGCCCGTTTTGTTACATAGGCAAGCGCAAATTTGAAAAAGCCTTGCAACAGTTTGGCGCACAAGACAAGGTACGTATTACTTGGAAATCATTTCAGTTAGACCCTGATTTTCAAGCAGGTAATGGAGGCGATTATCGTACCCAGCTACAAAATAAGAAAGGCTGGAGCGACCAACAAATCACGCAAATGTTGGTACATGTAACCCATACAGCACAAGAAGTGGGATTAGATTTTCACTTTGAAAAGGCAGTATTAGCCAATTCTTACCAAGCGCATCGATTGTTGCACTTTGCCAAACAAGCAGGCAAGCAAGACAACCTCAAAGAATTGTTATTAAACGCGCATTTTGTAGCAGGCAAAGATGTAGCAGATATGGCTATATTGCTTGCGTTGGCCATAGAGGCAGGCTTAGAAAAAACCGAAGTAGAATCATTTTTAGCTACACAAGCATTGGCGGAAGCGGTGCAACAAGACATCTATGAAGCGCATCAAGTAGGTGTTCGTGGTGTTCCCTTTTTTGTATTTGATAGAAAATATGCGGTTTCGGGCGCACAAGAAAGTAGCGTATTCCTACAAGCTTTACAAGAGTCATTTGCGCAATCTACCGAAGGCGCAAGTTGTGAAGTTGAGGGCGTTTGTTAAAATCAATTTGAGAGTAATATGTCAAAATGGTAAGACGTTGTGTATGTTGCCGTTGTTTCAAAAATTGGGTGTGATTTTGTGCTGTAGCTACCCTTCGCTACCCATTTTTCGCTCACCCGCAAAGGCTGTTGGTTAAATCCCTTTTTCTGGTTGTCCGACAATCTTTGTGCAGGCAAGGTTGTACCATAGGCTTTAACTTATACTGGCTGTTAGAGAACTAAAAAAACCTCGACTTGAGCTTATCCTTGTCGAGGTTTTTTGCGAAACTTGCCTACCGTCTGCAGGCAAGTGCTTTTGTTTAGCAACCTAAAATTAGTCTACGGGTACTAATCCTAATTCTTTCAATTTTTCCATCAGTTCTTTTACTTTGGCTTCGGCATCTTGAGCGCGCTTCGTTTCTTTGGCGGCGTGTTTTGCTTCTTTTTTGGCTTGCGCTTCTGCCTCTTTCGCTTTTTGGGCTTCTGCATCTGCTCGCAAATCAGCCTCTTTCGCTTTTTTGGCTTCTGTATCTGCCCTTTGCGCTTCTTCGTCTGCCCTTTGTGCTTCTGCATCTGCCCTTTCAGCTTCCATGTCGCTTCGTTCCTTGCCTGTGAGCAGATACTCGCCTGCCTTGTTGCACCAACGCGCAAAAGGAGCTTCCGAGTCTTCAAAAATGCCGTTCCATATCTTGATGCCCAGCGTAACATCAGGCATATAATGGTGGGTTACAGGCGCGTAAGGCTCATATTTGCCATTTACCAACTCAAAAACATTGAGGTCTTCCGCATACAATTCCCTGTAGGGGTCGTGAATAATGTAGTATTTCACGCCCATTTGAGCATAAATATCAAATTTAGTCGTGTTTTCGCCCCCTATTTTATTCGACACTATCTCCAATACCAATTCAGGCGGTTTTTTCATCAGCCACATATAATAGCATTTGTCCTTTTTCTTGAACCAGCTATCAGGTTTCCGCACATCGAAGCTCAGAAACATATCTGGCACTACAGGCGGTTGTTTAGATTTGTAGTAAATGGCGACATTGGAACACGCCATAAAGTCGCGCGTAGTCCATTCTTGCATACGTAGTGCCTCTATGAGCATACGTTGCTGGAGTTCGGAAAATAAATTATCCACAGGCGTA
>JAYTNK010000685.1:0-2770 GCA_043748375.1 Cytophagales bacterium | reverse complement strand
CTGTACTTGTTTCTTGCGCACCCAAGTCAGAAAAGAACACCCCCCCTGCCTGTAATGCGCCATATACAACAAAGTTGGCAAGGGCGGGTTGTATCTTCTTTAATAAAATTTGTTCATCATTCGTCATTGTTTCAGCTTCATAAGAAGCTGTTAAACTTGCATACAAAGCACTGCCTAAGTAAGTTTTAATGTAAAGCTGTTCGGCTTCATCAATATAACTTCTTACGCTTTCAATATCCAAATTTTTTTGTGCAGTACTGAAAAATTGCTTCAGTTCCTGTGCGGTTTTGAACAAACTCATATACAAAGAAAATATATAAACCTTTCGTTTTTTAGGACAACTAATTATTTGGTGTTGGTATATCTTTGGTTGCCTGTGCTACTTTTTCGGCTGCACTCTTTAGGGTAAGATTGATAAAACCAAGTTTTATTTTTTTATCCCAACCATTGTATTTCCAAATTTCATCAAACACCTCAATGGCTTTCATTCTCGCCCGAAGCGTATTGATGCTACTGTGTACAGCAAACTCAACGTACTTGTCTGCACTGCTTAATGAATTGCCTGTATCAATGGGCGCAATGGCAGGCGAGATACGGAGGGCAGAACATATAGCAGAGTTACTTTGCGTAAACAAAGGCAAATACGCTTCGTGATTTGTTTCGTTCTTAAGAGGCGTAATTTTTACAGTCGCCATCTCTTTTCCTAAAACAGTATCCCAAATAAATTTTGAAACGAAGGCTTTGCCTACGTTTTCTATACCGCTCAAATATTTGCTCAATGATTTTTTGAATAATTCTTCTTGTTTGGCTTTTTCTTCATCATTCAAGTCGGGAAAGTTTCTGTCAAAATAATCGCTGTCTATTTCCACATGATATTTGATATTCCAAGAATTGTCCAAATTGACATCATGCCAATCTGGTATTCTTGAACTTACCTTCATCCAACGCTTGCCTCCCAAGTAAGAAGGCACGCCGTAAAATTTTGAGGTAGATAAATAATTTTTTGCGTGGTAAATAGATTTGTTTGGT
Organism: Cytophagales bacterium; assembly: GCA_043748375.1. Classification (GTDB taxonomy): domain Bacteria; phylum Bacteroidota; class Bacteroidia; order Cytophagales; family Microscillaceae; genus RDXI01. The sequence goes on along the minus strand of JAYTNK010000685.1, from coordinate 1,741 downwards.
ATCTGCCATTCGGTTTCCCACTGCGAATTAAAAGCAACTATTTTTTTTATTTCGGATTTTCTATAGTTGCGCCAATCGTGATGAAAGTAAAAGTTATCAGATTTACCGTACAGATTTAGGCGATTGGAGGTTCGCATATCAGCCGCATCAAGGTGGTTTATAAAACCTATCTTCCCTGCCTTGTTCTTGCGCAACTCTGTAAAGATGTTTCCAAAATATTCGTAGTCATCAAACGCCTCAAGAAAATAGGCATGGGCTTTGTTAGCCTCTAAAAAGTCTTCAATTTCTGGATTATCTACAGGCTCTTTGATAGGTAAGCCATCAGCCTCCTTGCCTACTATTTTATGTAGCCAAATGCCTTGCCCATAATTCAAGTCAGCCCGAAGCTCAAGCAATCCCATTGCCACAGCATTATCAGAAACAGTTTCAACGATTTTTTGAGGCAAGTCGTTGTCGACTCCCCAAGATGCCCAATCCACCGTTTTAGGATTGGTAAGGTCGTTGTCTTGGCTAATCTCTGTGTGAATAGGATACTCGCCTTTTGTTTTGCCAAAATCTTCGGCAAAACGGCTTTGGGCGGCAACCAATTTGAACTGCGATTGCTCACCTGATAAAAAATAATAAGCTTGTCTGCTCATACTACTTTCATTCCGTTGTAAAATATTATCCCGTCAATTTTTAGTGTGCGTGGGTGGTTTTCAACAAAATCCCAAATCCGTAAATCGCCTTTTTCTTTGACACGATAATTGTTTGTTTTATCAGTTTTCTTTGCCTGCACGTTGGTAGCAGGCTTAAAATTTTTTGCAAGTTTTGGGTATTGGCGGTATTCGCCTTCAGTTGTAATATATTCAAGATAGAACGTTACAGGTGTGTCATCTACAACTGTAACGTCTATCTCGCTTAACATAGCGGTTTGGGATATTTCTTGCATTAGAGTAAGTCAATTTCTTCTTGAGTAAAACCAACGCTTTGCAAAAAAAGTAAATCTTTGTTCTCAACTTTTTCCCAAGTTTTTACCTTCTTGTCGATAATCCAACTATGCCAATATGGATTTCCCGCATAGCCTGCAATCGCACCATACACAATTTGAAACAAGCTACCTCTTGAAAAAATACGCCTGCTGTTTTTAAAACAAGCAAACATAAATTCATCAAACCAATCCATTTGCTTTTCTAATGAAAATTCAGCAAAAGGATTTTCGCATTGTTCAGGCAAGTGCTTTGGTACTAAGTGAAAGCCCATTGGTTGAAACAACCCAAATGAAGTACATTCAAATTCGTCAGTTGGCTTTTTGAAATATTGCCCTCCCATAAAATATGGGTTGTCATAATGTTGCCCTATCTCATATCGTGCTATGTAAGGCATACGCGCACTCTCATTGATGACATTCGCAAGCATAATAGACACATCGCACTTGCGTATTTTGGAGTTCCAAACTTCAATCAATTCTTTGAATGAAACTTGTTCACGGCTTCCCCAAACGATGGCGCGATAAATCAATATGCCTCCTTGCCACCTTGTAGGTTCTTGCCAAAGTGGGCTGTTTTCTCTTTTTAGATTTTTACTATCTACTTGCATAGAAAATGTATTTTATTTTAATGTAAAATTAGAAAATACTAATTGCTTAAATTAGGACAAGTAAGCAACCGCTATTTTTCATTTTCATTTTTTTGTATTTTCTTGACTATCAATTTTTTGCAAAAAAAATAATTATTCTTTTTTGTTTTTTCACACGATTGAG
>JAYTNK010000684.1:0-3114 GCA_043748375.1 Cytophagales bacterium | reverse complement strand
CAAACCAAAAAGTTTGTAGTTCATTTGGATTTCCGATGTTTTCTGTGTTATTTTGCATAGAGCAATGAAAGTTGTTTGTGAAAAGCCCCTTTCGTTTTGTGACGTTTGGAGGGGCTTTTCTTGTGAAACCATTTATTGAATAATGGGGCTAAGTTAGTTATTTTTTTGAACTATTCGAATTTATAGAAAAATAAACCCGCAAGTTTTACTTGCGGGTTTATAAAGTTTATGCACGATATTTCTTTTGAGTTGTCGGTAGCATTCTGTTGCTCAAAGAGGAAACCAACGGCTATAATTGAGTAGCAACCTTTATGTTTTACAATTTTCTATTATTTTGGGCGGGTTTAAATAGCTTGGCATCAGCATAAAAAATACCAAATGGTATCACTGAAGCCAAAAAACCAAATAATGCTTGCTTCCAATTCCAACTTAATACTATAATCACTTGTAGCAAAAAAAGCATATATAGCACAAATAAAGCCCCATGTGCCGTACCCATAACCATAACAGATTCAGGAATTTTGGCTATGTACTTTAAGGACATAGCTATCAAAATAAGCAATAAAAACGACATGCCTTCCACAAAAGCTATTATACGCAAACGACCAAGCGCACTTTTCAACATAATTAAAATTTATTTCTGCGTAGTTTTATTCTTTCAAATATACAAGGTGTTTTATGCGTAGCAATTTTTTAAACTTGCCTGCCAAAATAAAGCTTTCAGCACTTAGGAAGCAATAAATTTTGATTTAGACAAGTTCATCTATATCGAAAATAAGTTTGTTAACTATTCAAAACTGTTTGCTTTATTTTTTGCTCATTCCTAAGGCATTTGCTTTTCGGTAATAAAATTTCTGACCAAGAGTAGGAAAATAATAGCTCCCACAAGAAAGCCTACCAAAAATAAAGTCATCGTGTTTGTTTCAACATAGTTGTATGCTGCGACTATTACAAACACTAAAAGCATTAAAAATGCAGTAAGACTTCCTCGCAAAATAAGGTTAAATATTTGGCTAAAATAACAGCTGTAGCGGTATATGGCGTAAAAGGAGGCACCAGCCCCACCCAATAATAATACAAAAGCCGCAATGAAAGTACCAGGGCCCCTAAGTGCCGATTGTGGATTAGTTATTAAACGTACAATAGGATTTACAAGCTTACCCAAGAATCCAGGAGTAACGATAGCTTTCTTTTTTACAGCTTTTACGCCTCCTCCAAATTTTGCCCCTAATGCTTGCCAAAGTTGTGGATGCCCATTGTCATAACCTAATGCCCAAATACCTACACCTCCCAGTTTTTTCTCTATAACCCAATCGTATTTTTTTGAGAGTGAAAGGCTGTCATCATACCAAATTTGGCGATAATTATTATGATTGTCTTTATAAACATAATAATTACTCATAGACTCTGCATCTTCGCTTGGTGTAGCAAAGCCTATTATTTTTTTGATGTCGCGATAGGTAAGGTATTTAACAAATTTACGTACTTTTGAAGGAGTTTTAAGGTCAGCTGTAACCCACTCTGCACCATAGTAGGCAAGTCCTAACAACAATTTATGCGATTCTATGCCCGCTGCAATATATTCATCAACACTGCGCTCAAGATTGTAGTTCCACCAATTACCTCCTCCTTTTATTTGCGAAACAGGACCTGCAATGTCGCTATTTGCTCCATAAAATTCATAGCCATTGATAACAAAAAGATTGATGTGTTTACCCAATTGCTTTACATCATACGCCTGTTCAAAATCAACGGGAGGCAAGGACATAGACACAAATGCGCCCTTCATCTCTCCGCGAAGTTTTGCCACAAGGTCGATTACAAAATTAGTAAAGGCATCACGTTGGCTTGAAGGTATGCCTTCAAAATCTAAGTGGATACCATCTGCTTTTTTCTCTGATATAAGTTTTACTACTTTTCGGACAAGATTACTTTGTGCATCTCCGTTCTTGAGAAATACTTCATTGGCTGCCACACCCAAACTGCTAATACTCAGTAAGACTTTGCAGGCTTTATTTTGCTTATGTGCATATCGCACAACGTCTGTATCAAACCAATCGCCTATACTTTTGTAATTACCTGTAGATGGATCAACTTCATAGCTATAGTAAGCAAGTACATTGAGCAAGGAGAAATTATAGCTTTTATACGCCTCGCCTGCCCAATGCGGATGCCAGCCAAAAATGTACTTGTCTTTGTTTAAGCTATATTTATGAGCGTCTGAATTTTTTTGGGTAATAAGCTGTAACCCCTCTTTATACTGTGTTTGGTCTCGTTTTTTAACCATGCTTCGTTCTTTGAAGCGTGTAGTATCAATTCCGCGCACATTATCTTCAATTTTAACCTCTTTGTCCTTGTCTTTCGTGCCTGCCATGCCTATGTTGCCCATCGTATTGGGCGAGCCACCACCCTCAAGTATAACCTTTTCTCCATCTTTGGTAAGAGGAGCTTGCCCATTATTATCGGCTTTAGGTTTATCTTTATCACCTTGCGGATTTAGGTCAGTTTTAGTACCATCGGCTTTAGTGCCATCAGCTTTAGTACCATCGGCTTTGGTGCCATCAGCTTTAGTACCATCAGCTTTAGTACCGTTAGGATTATCTTTTTTTTCTTCTTTAGGTTTGGCTGGGTTTGCCTCTTCTACTTTTTCGCGTAATTTGTCTTGCACTTGTGCATTTGAAAATTCAGAAAAGAAAGCAAAATAGCCCAGTAGAAGTGTGTAAAAAAGTGCCTTGTGTGTGTGTCTCATTGTAATTTAGGCAATAAATATATATTTTGGGTTAAAATTAAGGGTTTTTTTGATAACTACAAATTTTTATGCTATATTTTTATCTCTATAATGAAAAATTTAGCATAATATAAAATTATCTATATTTATATTAAACTTTTTTATTTTTATATATATTATATATTATATTTTATTGTAAATAATGATTATATAAGTTGCTTTTTTTAATTATTTAAAACGCTAAATTATTAGTATTTTATAATTTTGAATTGGAAAGTAGTTCTTACCCAGATTAAACACATCAAAATTTTCGAGCTTTCAAATGTGTGAAAATTGCTACCATTCCCCCAATTTCATTGGGGGCTATTCGTAAATTCAACACCTGA
>JAYTNK010000683.1:0-6811 GCA_043748375.1 Cytophagales bacterium | reverse complement strand
CTCACAAAGAAAAAACAGCTAATTTGCTACTCAAAAACTCACATTTTGTAAATGTACTTGTGCTTATTTTCGCTACTTTTTTTCTCCTTACAAATGTACTTTCATTTGTATTATTTCCGACTTGTTTTTTTGCGTCTATCTTTATTGCCCAAAGAAACACCCTTGCCTGCCGTTAGCGTGCTTATGGCTGCGCGAAACGAAGCTGATAACTTGCCTGCCTTATTGCCTATTATCTGCCACCAAACATACCCCCAATACGAAGTCATTATCGTTAATGACCGCTCAACAGACGATACCGCTCATATCTTGGATAACTATACAGTTTTAGCGGATTGCTCATATAAGGTAATACATATTAAAGATGTTCCAAAAGACATCAATCCAAAAAAAAACGCACTCCAAGTAGCTATCGCGCATAGCCAATATGAATGGTTATTGCTTACAGATGCCGACTGCTTGCCTGCCAACCAAGAATGGATAAGCCACATGATGCGCTCACGTAAAAACAATGAAATAAAAATAGTAGTAGGGATTGCGCCATATTTGCCCATACCTAAAAAAGAAGACGGTATATTGAGCCAGTTTATACAATACGAAACTTTTTACACCGCTTTGCAATATACAGGCTTTGCATTGGCAGGCAAGCCGTATATGGGCATAGGTAGAAACTTATTATACCATAAATCATTGTTTGAACAAGTAGGCGGCTTTGGACGTTTTTTGCATACTACAGGTGGCGATGACGACCTTTTCATTAACCAAGTCGCTACCTCAAAAAATACTTCTGTGGCCTTAGAAGGTGGATTTGTTACCTCAAAATCCTCCGAAACATGGCGTACATGGTATGCCCAAAAACACCGACACTTGTCAGTAGGCAAGCATTATAAAATGGCAGACCAATTGCGGTTAGGTATCTTATATTTTTCGCAGGGCGGGATTTGGCTCAGCTTTTTGGTGTCGCTATGCTACTTGCCTACTTTTTATGCTTGGATAAGTATGATGCTTTTTTGTGTGCGTAGCAAAATAATTTGGCAAGACTATCAAAAACTAACAAAACGTCTAAATTGCCACGTGAAGCCCCTATATCTTAGGTTGTTTGACGTAATTTTTATACCTTATTTGTTCATTATGGGGTTTGTTATCCAATTTAACAAATCAATTAAATGGAAGAATTAGTGATTTAAATGGCTTAAATAACGCATATTTCTTTTATAAAAAATGACTTATTATTTCGTATTTTTTTCAACATATAACTTTTCATGAAAATCTTATTTTTATTTCTCTTTGGCGGATTTGCCTCATGCGTTTATGCACAACAATCCGATTCTACGGCTATTAAACAACTATACTCAACTGCTCTCACAGAACCCAAAGCCTATGAATGGCTGGAATATCTTTGTAAAAAAATAGGTGGGAGGCTTAGCGGCTCACCGCAAGCGGCTGCTGCAGTAGAATTTACACGCCAAGTAATGGACACACTTGGCTTTGACCGCGTCTATTTGCAAGAAGTAAAAGTACCACATTGGGTGCGCGGAAAAGCAGAAAAGGCCAGTATTACACATTCAGCAAGATTTGGCTCGCTTCCCATGCGCGTGTGTGCTTTGGGCAATGCTGTAGGCACAGGCTCAAAAGGAGTGGAGGGAAAAATAGTAGAAATTACTCAATTCAAAGACCTTGCAACACTTGGCAGAGAGAAATTGGCAGGCAAGATTGTTTTCTTCAACCTAAAAATGGATAATCAATACATCAATACCTTTACTGCCTATAGTTTGGCAGGCGAGGGGCGTAGAAACGGCGCATCTGAAGCGGCGAAATATGGCGCAATAGGCGTAGTAGTACGGTCGTTGGCTACAGGAATAACAGAATTTCCGCATACAGGCTCACTACGTTATGCGCTGAATATACCTCAAATACCTGCGATTGCCTTAGCTACCATAGATGCAGAAACCTTAAGCAACGCATTACGCATAGAGCCTGACTTGAAGTTTTATTTTGAAACTTATTGCCAAACCTTGCCTGATGTTATCTCATACAACGTAATAGGCGAAATAAAAGGCACAGAAAAGCCTGAAGAAATCATTACAGTAGGAGGACATTTAGACTCTTGGGACTTGGGCGAAGGCGCACATGATGATGGTACAGGCTGTGTGCAAGCCATAGATGTAGGACGCTTATTCAAACAATTAAAGCTTAAACCAAAACGAACTATCCGAATTGTGATGTTTATGAATGAGGAAAATGGATTGCGTGGTGGGCAAAAATATGCGCAAGAAGCCGAAAGATTAAAAGAAAAGCATATTTTTGCACTCGAAGCAGACCAAGGCGGCTTTACACCCCGCGCTATAGGTATGGGAGATGATATACAAAATATAGATAAGATGCTCAAATGGCAACCGCTCTTTGCTCGATACGATATACAGTTAAAGAGAGGTGGAAGTGGTTCTGATATTTCACCTTTGCGACCTCTGGAAACTATCTTATCTGGTTTGCAACCCGATACAAACCGCTATTTTGATTTTCACCACAACGCACAAGACAAATTTGAAATGGTCAACAAGCGTGAGTTGCAACTCGGTGTGGCAACCATGGCAGCGTTTATTTATTTGGTAGCACAATATGGAATCTAACAAAAATAACGCTAAAAAACTGGTTTTCAGTTTTTTAGCGTTATTTTTTGGGGTAACCAGGCGAGAAATTAATTTATGCTATTATCGTTCTATCCAACTGGGTCTGTTACTTTGAAAATTAGGTGCAATAACCTCATAACGGTAAGGCTGAATACTAACACGTTTTAGGTTTTGGTCTGCCTCATTGTTTTTATAGTCCCAAGATTCATCAGAGAAAATAAGCGTTTCCGACTCATTGCCCTGCAAACGAATAACTACATTTATACCAGCAGAAGCATTAATATTCGCATCAGGAAGGAGCTTTCGTAATCCTGCGTTATAGTTATGTGCTTTTATCATAATTTCTAAAGGCTTGTTTTCGTCATCGCCTATTTTGCTTTTAATATCAATCCATTTCACCAAATTAGGTTCTAAATGTGCGGAAAAAATATTGCGCGTATAAACAGAATCTACTAATTCACCATTGATATAGACTTGTGCATAACTATCTGCGATAATTTGCATAGTAGCCGTTATCGGAAGCTCGGTAAGCAAGAGGTTTTTTTTGAAAATAACTTCAGTTTGTGGATTTTCAGGTCTATTATTAGGATAAATCCATTTGGAAGATGTCAAGACATTAAGTGGCAGGCGAGCTAAAATCAAGTCTTTTGTGTCCATAAAAGAGGCTATCAGATTTTTGAATTTCACCTTAATAGGCTCTAACCCTTCAGGTTTTAAAGACCTTATCCATGTTTGTTCGTATCGTTTTTGAAGCCCTTGCAAATCTATCACAATGGCTTCTAAATCTTTCAAAATTTGTTCTGTATAAGCCATTTTACCTTCAGTTGGCAAATTTGGATAGGCTTCCAGTCGGTTTTGTAAAGCTATTTTTTTGCTATAAAACGTAAGCATATCCCATGTTATTTCCCAAGCATGGAGACTTTCTTCATGGTCGCGGACTTGTTTGCGCAAGCTATCGATGCTTTGTTTAATGAGCGGGAGTTGCCAATCAAACACTGTTTTTTTTGTTAGAAAACTCAATGAGGGCTGCCAAGAAGGTGTTTTTTTGGTAGGCAGGAGTGGGTGTCTCCAAAATTCTTGCCATGTAACACCAATAGATGGATTGCTAAACATGAGATAACAATCACCACCAAGTGAGCTATCAGTTTTAAAAAAATGTTTGAAAAATTGTTGATGCACAGTTGCGGCATCAGCCTTTTCTACTTGCCAAGCGCACGCACCACTATATGCATACAAAAAGTATAATAATTCTTTAGGGCTTTCATTGCCCATGTCGCCCCAGTTGCTTGTGAGCAAACCTGTTGATCCTCGCGCCTTGCCTGCCAGCGCGAGTTGTCTGATGTTGGTAAGTGCGTTAGATAAAATAGGAAAAACGGCTTTGTTATTATGCACACTCGGTGAAACCCAATAAGGCAACTTGCCTGCCTGCATTTGTAGCGTAGAAGGATAATCAGTCGCAGATTGATATTGCCAATCCACTATAGTAAAATCAGCATCGAGTTTAGACAAAATTTCAGGGTATTTTAGCAGCATATCACCATAAATAATGGGTTTTTTTTTGTATTTTCTACATATATTCGCTACTTTTTTATAGTGTTGCAAGTGCAGGGCAGGCAAGCCGATTTGTTCCGCAAGTGCTTTACTACGCCCTACGCCTACATCAAAGCTCTCATCGCCTCCTATGTGTATGTAAGGTGTAGGAAAATAAGTAGCAATTGCATTGATTATATTATCCAAATACTCATATACCAATGGTTCAGTAATACAAAGCGACATAGCACCTGGAAATTCAGCTAATCTTTGGAAACTTTTGAGGTTCAAAACGTTCTCTTGATGCCCCAATGTCTCTATAATCGGAATTAACTGTACAAAATATTTTTGTGCGTATGTTACTAAGTCTTTGATTTCTTTTTTGCTCAATTTTGCCCTACCGCTTCCAATTTCTGAATAATGCTCAAACTCTATAGCATCTTCAATATAAATGCCCAGCATATTTTGTTTGTAGTGCGCAAGCTCACGAATAAGTTTTTTATAATATTGAAAGGTGTGAATTTGCCCTCTGCTAATATCATCAGAGATACCTCTATTGTCAAGGTCAGCCCAGTCTATAATCTCCAAGCACTTTAGTTTTTTGCTTGTCGTATTTTGCGCAATAATTTGGGCAAGCGTATTTGCGCCATAAAAAATCCCAGCAGGGTGGGTGCTTTCTATAATAATACGTTCTGTTGTAATACGTAATCGATAGCCTTCCTTAACTTTGTTGGCGGGTATTTGGTAGGCGATGGCTTGTTCGGGCGTGATACGTATCAACTGCACAAGCGCACGTTTAGCATCTGCCTCCAAGTTTGTAGGAATTTGCATAAAATCTTTGAACGCCTCATTGATTACTTCGGCTGCTGTGAGCGCGCTTTCTTCAGGGTTATCGTTTATAAACGCAAGCCCTACACTTCGTTCTAAACGGCACTCGCCCGTTTGTAAGATGTATTTTTGCGGCGTAGGTACTAACTGTGCATAAACAGGCACGCAAAAGAGGCAGATAAGGCAGGTTAGGTATAAATAAAGGGTTGGCATGAGTATTTTCACTATTTTTCTCTGAATTGTGGGGCAATTTAGGAAAAAAATACGTCTTTTCCCCAAAACGGCTGTTTTTTTATTCAAAATCGGCTATTTATTATAGATAGTTGCCAAACTTAAGCACACATTTTTTTATTTAAATGATTTATTATCAATAACTTGTATATATAATTAGCTGTAAAGAGGTCGCTCTCTTAGATCCTGCCAAGATTTTAAAAAGCGCAAAGAGTTATGCAAGCCATATTGTTCTTCTTGTGTTAGTTGTTCAAGAGAAAGAAACGCTACTTTGACTATTATTTGCTGGTCTAAGGGTAGTTCGGGGTCTGTCCCTTTCAGCAAAGGCGCATCTTCTTCGCCTTCTCTGCATACCCAAAAGAATAATTCGATGGCGTGTAAAGGCGACTCAAGAAATTCATACACGTAGGCAAGCTCGCCTACATAAACATCTATGCCTGTTTCTTCCATAAATTCGCGCTTCAGTGCCTCTTTTGCATTTTCGCCATATTGCATACCACCACCAGGCGGCACCCACAAGTAGCCCAAATCGCCTATATAGTTGTGTTTGATAAGCAGGAGCTGGTCGTTTTCAATAAGCAATCCGCATACACGTATGCGAAGGCGTTTGCCAAAGGTTTCGGCTACAAGTGTTTCCATAAATGAATCAGCGTATGATTGATAATCAGTTTATTATAAAAAAATATACTTTTTTGTACTTCTTTTAAGTTCGCCTGGTTGAGATAACAAAATAAAAATGGTCTAATGATTTGATTCTTTGTGGTACTCTTAAATTTAAACACTTGATTATCAAATACTTAAAAATTAAAAAAAGTGTTTTAATAATAAATTAAGGTAAGATAAAACAGTATTCATTGAACAGTGAGTGCCTCTGCAAAATCTGCGCAAAAATAGGGCTGATATGTATGTTTTCCAAAAATGTATAGAGCTGTCAAAGAGTCTCCGAAAGTTATTTTGAAAAAAAAATGTTTTTTTTTGCAAAAAAATTTGGTGGTTACAAAAAAGCTCTTTACCTTTGCACTATAATTAAAAGCGATAGTAGCTCAGTTGGTAGAGCGCGACCTTGCCAAGGTCGAGGTCGTCGGTTCGAACCCGATCTGTCGCTCCATTTTTATTTTAAATGCTCCGCAATTAAATGCCGCGATGGCGGAATAGGTAGACGCGCAGGACTTAAAATCCTGTAAACCGAAAGGTTTGTGCGGGTTCGATTCCCGCTCGCGGTACAACAAAGCCTTGAAATTTCTCTATGAGAATGTCAAGGCTTTGCTTTTTTGCAAAAAAATGAAACAATTATATATATTTTTTGTTTTTAAAGATAATAGATTTTTATGAAAAAACTGCTTATTATCCTTGTGTGCTTCAGTCTATTTGGCGCAGCCCAAGCTCAAAAAGTCAATAAAAAAACTCCTTTGAAGGAAGTTATAGCTATTTATGAGGACTGCACCGTTTATGCAGGCTCGACTGATTATAGCTTTCAAGACATCAAGACGAAGACTTCTTTTTCTGTACGTATTTTGAATATACGCGAAAAAGGCATCTTCTCTCCCAAAATACCCAAAAACCTGATAGACCCCAGCAAAGATTTAGAAGGCGTG
>JAYTNK010000682.1:0-4207 GCA_043748375.1 Cytophagales bacterium | reverse complement strand
TGGTACAGTGGACATACCCACCGCATCAGCTCCAATAATGCGCAAAAATTTATACTCTGCTGGCGTTTCAAGATTTGGACCCGATACGCTTACATATACGCCTGTATGGGCGCGTATAGATAGTTTTTGGGCTATGCTTTCAGCTTGAGCAAGCATTTCGTGGTCATAAGCCTCCAACATATCGGGGAAGCGAACCCCTAACTCATTGATATTTTTACCTGTGAGCGGGTTATCGGGCAGAAGGTTGATGTGGTCGCTGATAAACATGAGGTCGCTTACCTGAAACGTAGGATTCAAGCCTCCTGAAGCATTAGAAACTAATAAACGCTGTATGCCCAATAGTTTCATCACGCGTACAGGAAATGTAACTTGTTGCATCGTATAGCCTTCATAATAATGAAAGCGACCTTGCATAGCTACCACTGCCTTGCCTGCCAATGTACCAAAAATAAGTTTTCCGCTATGCGATTCAACTGTAGAAACAGGAAAGTTTGGTATTTCCTCATAAGGTATAACGGTTTCCACGTCAATATCCGCTATCAAACCGCCCAATCCTGTGCCAAGTATGATGCCGAATTGAGGCTTCACACTTGTACGCGCTTGTATAAACGCTGTGGTTTCTTGTATTTGTGCTAAAGTCATGCTTTTACCTCCTCTGCTTCAGGTGTTTCGTTACTTACTTCTTTTTGCTGAGATTCAACCTCAAGAAATACTTCTGGAGCATATTTTAATAAAAGATTAAACCAAGTAATCATTTTCTTAATATCTGAAGCATACACTTTGGCAGCGTTATAGTCAGGCAATACATCTTCCATAAATGCCTTCAATTCAGCATCAGTTACCTTTTTGGTGTCTATTGCAATGCCCTCTGGGTGTTTCTCCTGCACTATCTGCAATACGCCAAGCAATGGTGTAGCACCATCTGCATTGTGTGTATAGATAGAAACTTCTTTTAACACGGATACGCGTGCTGATGCGCTTATAGTAAAGCGTGTTTTTAACTCATCTATCGCTTCTACGATGATGGCATTTTTGGCAGGTTTAATAATTTGGAAAAGACCGCCTTTACCTGAAATGGTAACAATTTTTTTTAATTCCATTGACTATAAAGTTTTTTTTTACTTAATGGTTAATTTGTAAAATAGAAAATTTTAGCAAAGATAGCTTTTTTGTTTAAAAAAGCTATCTTTTTCATTTTTCATTTCTTCAAAAAACTTGGTTTAAGAGCTTATAATTTACCATAAGTTTACGGTTCTTTGATAGTTTTTGCAGAGAGCCATTTTTTAGACAAGTCAATCGTTTCAAAAACGCTTTCTTGATTGAATAAGATAGGGCGTAAAACCTATCGATGAGCAAAAAAGAGTACCACTAAAACTGTTAGAAAAGCAAGGTTACTTCTTATTTAGCACTTGTTTGTTAGCAAGTTTTTTGAAAAACGAGAACTTTTTTTGTTTTTACATTGTTTTAGTAACAATAACCATAAATATACTACTAAAACATAATAACAAAAAAAATAACGATGAAACTAATACATTGTACCATCCTTTTATGGATTGGATTGGGTTGGCAGGCAAGTCTTTTTGCCCAAAATACCAGCAACATTCGTGGCTATGTCCGCGACAAAAACACGCAAGAATCTATACCAGGAGCAGTAGTGAGCTTAGAAGGCACGCAAACAGGCGTGGCTACTGATGAAGAAGGGAATTTCAAATTAGAAAAGATACCTACAGGAAGCTATAACATTAGTGCCACTATAGTAGGGTACAAAACGCTTGTGAAGTATAACATCAATGTTACTTCAGGCAACGACCAGATTATTTCTTTCGAACTTGTCGAAGAGGCAGGCAATTTAGAAGAAGTTACGCTAAAAGCAGATAAACAACGCTCTGCTGCAGTAGCCGATGTTATCACGCCTCTTTCTGTCCAAAGCCTTACTACAGAGGAAATTAGAAGTAATCCTGGTGGTAACTTTGACATCTCAAAAGTTATCCAAGCATTGCCTGGAGTAGCAGGAACGTCAGGCGGCGGTGGGTTTAGAAACGACATCATCATTCGTGGGGGCGCACCCAACGAAAACGTCTATTATTTAGATGGCATCGAAATCCCTGTAATCAATCACTTTTCTACGCAAGGGAGCGCGGGCGGCCCTGCGGGTATTTTGAATGTGTCTTTTATTGAAGATGTAAAACTGAGTAGCTCGGCTTTTGATGCCAAATATGATAACGCGCTCGCCTCCGTACTCCAATTCAAACAACGCGAAGGCAATCCTGAACGCTTTTCAGGCAATTTCCGCTTGAGCGGGACAGAAATTTCGCTCACTACTGAAGGCAAAATTTCGCCTAAAACAAATTTCCTTGCCTCCGCACGCAGGTCTTACCTACAGTTTTTATTCAAACTCATTGACTTGCCTATTCGCCCTGATTATTGGGATTTCCAATATAAACTTACCCATAAATTTAATGCGAAAACCACGCTCACAGCCATTGGCGTAGGGGCGATTGATGAATTTAGTTTTGCGCAACCAAAAGAAAGTACGCCTGAAAATGAATATATTTTGAGGGCATCGCCCAGCATTCAGCAATGGAATTACACCTTTGGCTTGGGCTTAAAACGCTTGATAAAAGATGGTTTTATCAATATTGCGTTGAGCAGAAATATGTTTGACAATGCGCTTGACCGCTTTGAGGACAAAGATAATGGCAATGAGGCAAAACGTATTTTCCGCTCGCGTTCGCAAGAAATAGAAAATAAATTGAGAATAGATGTCAATAAATTTGTAAACGGCTGGAAGTTTTCGTTTGGCGCAGTAGCCCAATATGTGAAATTTAACAACGATATTTATAACCGCATTCTCAAAGAAATTCGCGACCAAAACAACCTTATTACACAACCTGCTGTTATTTTTCAATATAAAGGCGGTATTGATTTCTTTCGTTATGGCGCATTTGGACAAGTTTCAAGGGGCTTTTTGGATAATCGACTAGGCGTTTCGCTTGGCTTGCGTACCGATATGAATAGCTTTACTGAAAAAGGCAATAATCCGCTCGAAGCACTTTCTCCTCGTATGTCGCTTTCGTATGCCATTTCGGACAAATGGAACGTAAGTGCTTCTGTAGGTTCGTATTTCAAAACGCCTGTATATACTATTTTAGGCTTCCGTGATGAGCAAGGCACATTGGCAAATAAAGGGGCGCGTTATACACAATCAGTGCATTATGTGGCTGGACTAGAATTTTTACCTCGAACCAGCACACGATTTACCTTTGAAGGCTTTTACAAAAGCTATAGCCGTTATCCTGTTTCGGTGCGTGATGGCATTTCTCTTGCCAATCAGGGAGGCGATTTTGGGGCTATTGGCAATGAAACAGTGATTACGAATGGTTTGGGCAGGGCTTACGGTATAGAGTTTTACTTTCAACAAAAACTCACGAAAAATATTTTTGCGGTATTCTCTTATACTTTTGTGCGCAGTGAGTTCGCAGGCAAGGACGGGAAATTCGCACCTTCAGCTTGGGATAATCGCCACTTAATTTCAGGTATTTTTGGCTATAAGTTTAAGCGAAATTGGGAAATGGGCTTAAAATATCGCTTCGCAGGTGGCTCGCCTTATACGCCTTTTGACGAGGCAGCCTCGCGCAGAAATTACCTGACTTTTGGTACGGGTATCTTGGATTTTAGCCAACTCAATACCCGCCGTTTGACGGCTTTCAATCAATTAGACTTCAGGATAGACAAGAAGTGGAACTTTCAGCGTCTAACGCTTGATGTGTTCTTAGACATTCAAAACCTACTTGCCTTCAAAACAACCTCCTATCCTTCTTATACCTTTAAACGCACTACAGATAATACCGCCTTTGCGACTACAAACGACCTGCCTATACAAGCAGATGGCTCTAATGCCATTCCATTGCCTTTAAACAACAGTTCAGGCAATCTGTTGCCAAGTATTGGCATTATTTTGGAGTTTTAATATAAGCTAAAACGTTCCTCCGTCATCGACTGGGGAACGTTTTATTATATTTATGGTCTTTTTTGCTGATTTTCAAACGCAAGCACAAAAAAAGCCTATATTTGCAACATGAATCCCAATGCCGAAAAGCCTGTTATTTATTTGTCTTTTGCGAATGATACGCAAAACATCTTGCCTGCCCTCGATGTAGAAAGAACGGCTGTGCATGGGGTTTTAAGCAGTCAAACTTTTTTGGAG
>JAYTNK010000681.1:0-3475 GCA_043748375.1 Cytophagales bacterium | reverse complement strand
TAGTAACCGAATATGTACCTATTGATAGATTCGAAATAGAACGCACTCAAGACGGTGTGAATTGGCATACTATAGGTACTATGGAGGCGAGCAGTACAGAACTTGCCTACCAATATATAGACCAAAAGCCATTTTATGGCACTTCTTATTATCGTTTAAAACAAGTAGGCACGAAACAAGATATTACCTACTCAAACATGGTAGCTATTCATCGCGCCTTGACAGCTGACCAAGTAACGGTCTATCCAAACCCCGCTACTACAAAATATGTGTATATCGACTTGCCTACCAATCAAATATACACCCTAAAAATCATAAACGCTTTAGGTCAGAAACTTCCTGTAAATAGTGCACAAGCTGATAAAAAAATCACCATAGACATAAGTACTTACAAAAAAGGTATTTATTATATTCAAATAGCTGATGGCAGGCAAGTGCTGGTTAAAAAACTAATAGTGCAATAGCTTTAGTAACATAAGCATAAAAACGGGAGTGGCTTAACCTAAGGTTGAGCCACTCCCGTTTTTTTTTGGGGGTAGAAAAGTGATTACTTCTTATCTTTCTTTGGTTCGCTCTTCTTCACTTTCTGTTTGTCTTTCAGTTGTTTAGAAACCAATATGAAAGGACCTGTTACCACTTGCTCGCCTTCTTTTAAGCCACTCAATATTTCGATGTTTTCGTTATCGCTGATGCCTGTTTTCACTTCGCGTTCTTGTACGGTTTGTGTTTTTTCATCATAAATAAATACGATTTCGCGTACATCTGTATTTTTCTTCACCTTTTTATCGGTGTTGCTATTATCTGCGGGTTTTTCATTGGCTTTTTCTTTCTCCTTTTCCTCTTCGCGCTTGCGAGTAGTTACAGCCGCGATAGGGACACTGATAACTTTAGATTTGTTCTTTGTCAAGATACTTACAGAAGCACTCATGCCTGGTCTAAAGGGCGAAAGTTTGCTGTTTTTCTCCAATAAATCTTGGTAAGATTCATTCAAGATGCGGATTTTCACTTTGAACTCTGTAACAGCATCATTAGAAGTAGTCGCGTTGGCAGTATTGGCTATTTCGGTTACTGTACCTTCAAACTTTCGGTTTTGGCTGATATAAGAGTCGACTTCAATTTCTACTTTTTGCCCTACTTTGAGTTTGACAATATCGTTTTCGTTTACATCTACTTGCACTTCCATAGCATACAAGTTGGCGATAATAAGCATTTCCGTACCTGCCATTTGCGCTGTGCCTACTACTTTTTCGCCTTTTTCTACACTAAGTTTCGACACTGTACCGCTTGCGGGCGCGTATATTTCGGTACGCGAAAGGTTGTCGAGTGTTTGATTGAGGTTTGCTTCCGAGCTTTGCATATTGTAACGAGCCGATTCTATGCTTTGTTCTGTTACAGCAATTTGCTGTTTGGAAACTTCGTAGTTGGTTTTAGAAGTAAGGAAATCAATTTCGGAAATTATTTTTTGTTCATATAGCTTTTTGCTACGTTGAAATTCTGTCTCTAAGCGAGCCAATTCCGTTTTACGTTGGAGCAAAGTAGCTTGTACTTGCGAATAGTTTGCCTTGCCTACGTTTACGCCTGCTTTTGCACCTTCGACTGCGCTACGAAAGTTGTCGGGGCGCACTCGTACAAGTAATTGCCCTGCTACGACCGAGTCGCCTTCTTTTACTTGCAGGGCTATAATTTCGCCTGAAATTTCCGAGCTTACTTTTATTTGGGTTTCAGGTTGTATTTTACCTGAAGAGGTTACTTTTTCGTTGATGTCAGCCGTTTTAACAGAGGCGAGATTGATTTCTGATAGCTTCTCTTGCCCTATCCAACCTGCTTGTCGAGCCACGACTACACCTATTACTAAAATTCCTAACACAATGAGGAGGTTGCGCAAGAGGCTACTGCCTTTTTTTTTCTTTGCCATGATGTTTTTAAAGATGGATAGCGTATAATTTTTACAGTTTATTGGTAGTATTTTTTTGGAAATTATTACAAAATGAATATATTTGCATAATACATATCCGTTATTGGTTTTGAGATAGTGTTTGGCGAAGACACTTAGACGATTTGTAAGAGTAAAAAACTATCTTTTTTATACGCTCATGAAAACGCAAAAACACACCTTGCCTGCCAATTTAAGCTGTATGACTGAGGCAGAGTTTTTTAACTTTGCAAGTCAAATGGATAATATGCGCATGGAACGAACCAAACAAGGAACTATCATTATTATGCCACCAATAGGATTAGAAACAGGTAGAAAAAATGGAAACATTTTTGGCTATCTATTTATTTGGAATATAACCTATAGTTTAGGGGTCGTATTTGACTCTTCGTCAGGTTATACATTGGCAGATACCTCTGTGCGCTCACCCGATGCTTCGTGGTTGCGGCAGGCAAGTTGGGATAGCTTGCCTACAGAGGATAGGAAAAAATTTGCCCCTATATGTCCTGAATTTGTGGTAGAATTGATGTCAGAAAGTGATGAATTAGCAGAGGCACAACTAAAGATGGGGCATTGGCGCGATAACGGCTGCTTGTTAGGCTGGCTTATTAACCCCAAAACTGAAAAAGTGTATATTTATAGGGCAGGCAGTCTTGAGGTAGAAGAGATAACAGGGTTCGAGCAAATACTTTCAGGCGAAAACATCTTGCCTGCCTTTGCATTTGATTTACGCAAACTTTTATAATCACATTTGACGCTATATTTTTGTAAGAAACACAGTATTTTTCAAATTTGGCATAATTTTTTAGTTATATATGTAAAAAAGTATATAGCTTTGCTTAACTACCTCTGTAAAAAAAAGTAAGTAACTGACTATAAATTATTTAACACTAAAACCTTATTCACATGGCTTTTCGGATACGCAAGATACGTACCAAGCTACAACTCTATTTCTTGGGGTTGATAGGGGTTTTTTTGGCTACCCTTGTGGTGCTTTATTTTTACAACCTGCGTTACCAAGCCTATTATATGCTTCGCAATGAGGCGAATATGTTGCAAGTTGCTGTACCCAAAATGGTAAAAGCGCAACAGGATTTCATTTGGTTGGAAAGCAAAAGCCCACAATTTCTACTCGAAGGCGAAAGCCCCAATCTGAACCGTTACAACCACTATAGCCTTCATACACGCCAATTAACAAGCAATTTGGAAGAAAGAGTCTTGCTCAAAAAGCTTGGCATGAGCAAGTCATTAAAAGATGTGCATACGCTTCTGCAACGCCATCACGAAGTTTTTATGAACTTGGTAGGCAAGTTGCGTTTGCGTGGCTTCAAAGGCTATGGCTTGGAAGGCAAGTTGAGAGATGCTATCTATCGCCTGCAAGGTATGGCAGTGCTTGATGAAGTCGCCTTGCTCAATCTACGCAAATATGAAAAAGATTTTTTATTGCGCAAAGAGGATAGTTATAGAGATACCTTGCATATCGAAGCCCAAAAGCTCGTTGCAAATACCTACGAAAAAATCCGCAGGACAGCCCAAGATAGA
>JAYTNK010000680.1:0-4218 GCA_043748375.1 Cytophagales bacterium | reverse complement strand
TTTGAACCTCTAAAGAGGTTCGGTAAAGCACAAGCAACACCTTCAGGTGTTGAATTTACGAATAGCCCCCAATGAAATTGGGGGAATGGTAGCAATTTTGACACATTCGAAAGCTCGAAAATTTTGATGCGTTTAATCTGTCAGCAAGTCGTGTTTGACTATAAGGCAGTTAATAAAAAAACTTGCCTACCGTTTAAACCTTGCCTACCTATATTACGTCTATAGGATAACTAAGTAAAAAATTTGCTTGCCAAAATACATCTAAACAATCAATCAATCAATCAATTTTATGAAAAAGACTTGGAACAAGATAGTCCTGCTTGGTGCTATCGCCGCAACATTCACTTTCTCTGCGTGTAATCGCAATAAAGAAACCGAACCCAAAATCACTGCCGAAAATGCGCAAAGTTTGGAAGACAATAGCTACTCTGAAAATGAGTTTGACGCTGTAACCGACATCGAACAAGGCACTTCTGATGATGCTTTCGCTGCAAAACCCGCTGGCGGAAATAAAGAGGGACAAGCCAACGGATTGCCTCAGTGCGCAACAGTAACTATTCAGCCATGGACTCCTGAAGGTACAAACATCATGGGCAAAAAAATCACCGTTAACTTTGGTACAGCAGGTTGTACACACAATGGACGTACTTACAAAGGGGCTATCATTACCACCTATACCAAAAGATATGTAACTCCAGGATCTGTAATTACTACTACTTTTGATAGTTTTTATGTGAAAAAGGCGAATGATCCTGATACGAAGTATGTTAAATTGGAGGCAAGAAAAGTCGTGGTGAACGAAAGCCAAGCGAATCCTAACAATCCCAACCTTGCTGTAGCTCCTATTAAACACCGCGTCAAAGTGATGGGCAGTACCGCAGGTGCAGGCGACGACAGTTTTGCGAAATTGATTTTCCCTGATTCTAAAACTATTGAATGGAATACAAACCGCTTGCGTGTGTGGTCAGAAGGCTCTTCAACTCCTATCGTTTTGAGCGATGATATATTCTTGGTAAGTGGTACACACAAAGGTAAAAACCTAAACGGAGTTACTTTCAATGCCCAAACAGTTGAAGAAAATGCCTTGCAATTCAAAACAGCTTGCTGGCTTCAAGGATTCTATCGCCCCACAAAAGGCAAACTCCAAATAGCCTCTTCTAATCACCCTACTATCGTGATAGATTTTGGAAGTGGTAGCTGCGATAATGATTATACTGTGCAATTATAATAGATGAAGAACCTATAAAAGCCCTTTCTGCACAAAATAGGCAGAAAGGGCTTTTATTTTTGCGATTCTTAGAAGTTATGGCAGGCTTAGTTTTTGGATAGTCATATAAACACGCATAAGTAAATCACGTTTATAAATAATCTTTCACTACAATTTTAGAGGCTTTCAGGGCAGGCAAGTAAGAGGCTAAAAGCGTAATAATGACAATGGTAAGTATGGTATAAAGAAAATCATCAACGTGTAACTCAACAGGATACGCGCTCACGACCATCGTAGCCACACCCATTTGCACAAACCCATATAACTGTTGCAACACGCAGACAGCCCCTCCCAATACCAAGCCCAAAAATGCGCCTGTAAAGGCTATCAATGCTCCTTCAATAAAGAAAATTTGCCAAATAACATGAGCTGTTGCGCCTATAGATTGTAAAACGGCTATGTCTTTTTGCTTTTCTATTACCAACATCATGAGCGTAAAGAAAATATTAAAGGACGCGACCCCTAAAATAAAGGAGAGCGTAAGATACATAAAAAACTTCTCTATTCGAATAGCCCGCAAGAGCGCAACGTTTTGTTCATCAGAAGTGCGTACCTGAAAGTCCTTGCCTAATACTTTTTTCAGGCGCGTTTGCACCGCATATATTTCTGTAGGATTGCGTACTTTTAGCTCAATAGAGGTGCGCCTTTTGCCATATTCTAACAAGGCTTCGGCAAAGCGCAAAGGGACAAACACATACTTTTCATCATAGTGTTGCTCAAGTGAAAAGATACCCGTAGGCAAGATGTTTTTGCGGGTAAAGTTCTTTTCAGGATTGGTACTGCTGAGGTTTATTTTGCGAGTGCGCTTTGGATACCAAAACTGCATGAGGTCGACTTGATTGCGAGTCGATATGCCCATTTTGATTTGAACACCGCGCCCCAAAACCGCATAGTTCAGCGACTTATCGAGTGTGTCTTTCTCAAGTCTAAAATTGCCTTCTACTAAGGCAGTATCTAAACGGCTTTGGTCTTGAAAGTTTTGGCTAACCCCTTTGAGGGTTACAACCATTTGCTCATCGCGGTAGTTCAAAACGGCATTGTCTTCTATCACTTCGCTAAACGCGGCTATGCCTTGTACGCTGTTAATCTTAGCTTTGAGTGCCTCGCCTACCTCGAAAGATTTGCCCTTGCCTGCCGTTATTTGCAAGTCGGGGTGAAATGTATGATGCAGACCGCGTACTACACCCTCCAAACCATTGAAAACAGACAGCGCAATGATAAGGGCGGCAGTTCCTACAGCTACCACAAACAAAGAAATGACTGAAATAATGTTAATGAACTGTGTTTTTTTTTTAGAAAAAAAGTAACGGCGCGCAATGCGAAGCGATAAAGACATCTTGCCTAATTTTGTTTCTTACAACAACCTGGTAATTTTTTATAGGCAGTAACATTGGCTTTTTTCTCATCTGCCTCATAACCTGCCATTGTGATAGCATCGCGGATTTTGTCGGGTGTGGTAGCTTTGCTGTTGTAAGTAACCGCAACCATTTTGGTTTCCATGTTTAGCTTAGCACTTTTCACACCTTTTTGGGCAGAAGCTGCTTTTTCTATACGCTCTTGGCACATTTCGCATTGCGCAGAAGTCTTGATTTCAATAGTTTGATTGCCTATTTTTTTTCCTTGTGCGGTAGCAAAATTAAGCGAGAGGAACAAACCGAAAACGAGTAATAAAAGGTTTTTTTTCATAAAGTTTAAAACGAAAAAGGGTGAATAAAATTAGTTTTTCTCAATTTTTTGTCGTATAGTTATTTATAAAAATTATAGATTTTTTGGATAGACCTTAAAATTGACTGTTCTGTAACGTTGCAAGCCAATGATGAGGGTTTGATTTTCTAATTTTAGAAACTGCCATGTAAAACCATTCGTAACCGCTCCATAAATAATTTTAATGTTATTTCCTTTTTATCCATTAAAAATTTGAGTTTGGAATAACGATAAGAGCTTATAATTTTCAAGTCAGGCGTATTTTGGCACAAAGATAGTCAAAATTATTTACACTTTCTCCCAAATAGGCTGTAGGGAGGCAAGGTTAAATCCGTTAAAGTCGGGCATAACAAAATCAGCCATGTGCAGTACGTTTGTTTGCCCAATACCTATGGCTTTCATGTGGGCATTATGTGCCGCTTCTATCCCTGCGATACCATCCTCAAATACGAGGCAGTGGGCAGGCAAGGTTTGCAATCCTTCTGCGCCTTTCAAAAACACATCAGGAGCAGGTTTGGCTTGTTTGATTTGGTTGCCATCGATTAACACCTCAAAATAGTGCGTAAGTTCTACGCGGTCAAGGATAAATATAGCGTTTTTGCTTGCAGAGCCTAATGCGATTCGGATAGGGCTATGCTTCAACTCCTCCAAAAATTCTCGCACGCCTACAAGTACATCGGCGGGGGTCATGTTGGCTATAGATGCCAAGAACCACTCATTTTTGCGCTTGAGGCAGTCTTCGAAATGGGCAGGCAAGAGTGCTTTTTTGCCTAATTTCAGCAAAAAATTAAGCGAATCGATACGGCTTACCCCTTTTAGGTGTTCGTTGTCTTCTGCCGTAAAAGGGATAGACAGTTCATCAGCAAGGCGTTTCCACGCCAAATAATGAAAATGTGCTGTATCCACTATTACGCCATCAAGGTCAAAAATACAGGCTTTTAAAGTATTCATCTGAATATATATAACTTGTAACTAACTATTTACAATAGACTTCTTGCGAAAGTGTTTTTTAGAAGCCTCACACCCTGCCCTCTCTCCATTTTGAGAGAGGGAAAAGGTACTTTTGCAGGGAGTCTAATATAAAATAAACTACTTTTCAAGTATTTATTTTTTTGCAAATATAATGCGTATTAGTTAATATACACATTGGAAAGTGGTTTGCGGTTTACAAACCCACAAGGTTTTAAAAACCTTGTGGGTTTAATAAGCTGATAGTAAGTATCTTACAAAGAATAAAATATTTTAGA
>JAYTNK010000679.1:0-4572 GCA_043748375.1 Cytophagales bacterium | reverse complement strand
CGGACAGGCAATAGCAAGCCAAAATAGACATCAGCACCATTAACTTTACCTGCATTGAATATGCCTCCTAAATTATCCGAACCTATGTATAAGTAGCCTAATTTGATAGCCGCTCCAAAAGCAAAGGTTTTCAAATTGTTTTGCAAAGAAAGTGGAATAGCAAATTCGAAGCCATGAAACTCTATGCGTGGTGTGAGGGCTAACATACTTGCCTGCCTTGCGCCTATGGCGTATTTGCCCCGCATATTTTGGAGGTAGGCAAGGTTCAGATAAATATGATTGGTTAGGCAATAATCAGCAGTAATGTGCAAGGCGGTAGGCAAACCAGCTCGAAACGTATTGCCAAATAAGTTAGCAATACCCAATGCCTTTTTAAGGCTGTCGGGTTTATCAGGATTATCAACTATTAAATTTTGCGCTTTATCATCAAGGCTTATATTGCTTGTATTTACCGAAAAGGTTTTAGTATTGATGTTGCTATATTTAATGCCTCCCAAATCCATAAGTGATACACCCACTTTGAGTTTATATTTGTTGGCACGCTTGTCTTGCAATCCCTCCAAACCGTCCATTTTATAGGTATAATCAGCATAATTTGGGCGAAACTCATAGACCACACCTATATCCATACCCATACCACCTGCACTTTTCAATATATTTTTTATATCTGCATTATCTGTTGTACTACTTCCAACCGACATATTAACTTTGTTTATTTGAATAATATCTTCTGTAGTAGTGGGTGTAGTAGGCTGGTCTTTTTTAATAATAAAATCCACTTCTTTGATTTGTGCATACGCGCTAGCTCCCTTTAAGTACTTTATAGTGCCTCCTATTTTCAAAAAGTGCTTTTCTTTATTCAGAGCAACGCGACTGTAAGAAAGTGCGGCTTCTAAAAAGGCATTGGCATTTATGTTGAGCGTTGCGCCATTAAACTGCTTTTCGGCTATACTTGGGTCATCAATATTAGAGGTATTGGCAATGTCGATTAAAGATTTTGAGATTTGATTGCCTGATACAAATCCGCGTGCACGTGTAGTAAAGGCAAAAGAATGTTTAGGCGACATCTGCACCATAAACGACAAGGGCGTGCGTAATTGGATACCATAATTTATCATGCGTGGTCTATTACCCGCAAATTGAGGGAAATTTTGCGTTCCAAGTTGTCCAAGCGTACCATTAATTGCAGCATTCGCCAAGGAAGCCCCTTTGTAATAAAAGGCATTGTTTGAAATGCTTGTTTGAAAACTAAATAAGCTCATGTAAAAGCCATAGCGGTTATCGGCTATGTGAGCAGGGTTCATGTAAATAGCATTCGTGCCAGCATAATTACTATTGGCAATACCAAGTAAATGTTGCGCTTGGAGCGAACTCGTTGCTAAACAACAAAAGCATAAGAGAATACGCATAAATTTTATCATAGTACAGTATGTTTTACACAAAGATAAGGCATAATAGTCATAAAAAAAACAGTAGTTGTTTTTATAGTTGTCTATAGTCATGCCGATATTCACAACGGCTAAGAAGCCTATTTTATATGTTTTAAATTAATAGATTTCTTACTACTGCATTTTCTATGCTTTAAGGGACTTTTGCAATAAGTCTAATAAATAACAGCGCCTAAAAATACTGTCCTATTCTTTTTGAGTGGTAGCATGGCACTCACAAAAGTAAAAACAGTTAATTTGCTACTCAAAAAGAAAACTCGCTTATTTCTCATTGCTAAGTTAAAAATAAATAAATAAAAACCTTTCAATTCATGACATATAGACATAAAGAGTTTAAATTTGCAAAAAAAATCTATAACATCCCTTTGTGTCGAACAATAAACTGTGAAAACACGCGAAAAGTAGTTTTTAAATAATTAGAGCTAATAAAACCTATGTGTGCTAAAATAATATCTATGGTCAATCATAAGGGTGGGGTAGGCAAGACTACCTCAACACTTAATCTTGGCAAAGCACTTTCGCTACATGGCAAACGTGTATTGTTGATTGATATTGACCCCCAAGCAAATCTTTCTCAATCTTCAGGTGTGGAAGAGCCAGAGGTAAATCTATATAATGCCATGTGTGATAACGTGCCATTACCCATCATAAATATTGGTACAAACCTTGACCTTGTACCTGCTGATTTGGACTTATCAGAAGCGGAATTAAGACTACAGGCTGATGTGAATGGCTATTTTATTCTCAAAAAAATACTTAAAAATATCCATTCTCAATACGATTATGTATTCATTGATTGCCCACCTTCATTGGGTATTCTTACCTTGAATGCATTGATTGCCTCCAACTCTGTTATGGTCATCGTACAAGCTGAATATTTAGCTGTAAAAGGTCTGCAAACTGTTTTTAATTTGATAGACCGTTTGAAAGAAAATCTAAATGCCGATCTTGAAATTTTAGGTATGCTTATTACGCAGTTGAACCCTACAGTTTTTCGAAAAAGTATTGCTAAAACTGTGCGCGAAATGTACCCAAAGTATGTGCTAAATAGTGTAATTCACCAAAATATTACACTTGCAGAAGCATCTTCAGCAGGCAAGGATATTTTTAGTTATGATGCAACTTGCGCTGGAGCAAAAGATTATGACATACTAGCACAAGAAATCTTAAAAAAGTAGCCAAATCCAACTTTTTACAAACTAATACACACAATATTTGCCATAAAAAAATATTTAGCACAAATCACAAAAATAAATTTGCAAAAAATAGCGCATTATGTTTTGTTTTATTATTTATAGTACTTAACTTTGCGTCAAATAATTGGATATACATAACAAGCTGTTTTTTAAACTAATAAATACGCTTTAAAACTTTATTTAATATTTATCTTTGACTTTATTGTGAAAGTTAAGTATTCAAAATATGACACGTAAGTTATACACCATTCAAAATACGGCTTTAATGTAATTTTAGTTTGTTTACATGTTAAGTTTGCTAATACTTAACATTCCTGACTTTTATCGGAGCTAATATGTATAAGCACATATTTTTTGTTAGACTGATTTCAATATATAAATACTAAAACAACCCTTATTTTAGTATTGTTTACCATTTTCTAAAATATGCAACTCATTCAAAGACTCATGTTTTTTATTCTCCAAACTAATATTCACTAAGTATTTAGTGTAAAAATCTATTGTTTTAAAATAAAAATTAATTAAAAAGAAAGAATTATGGCAAAGAAAGGATTCATTTTTGACCGTATGCTTCATGAAGCGACTACACAACAAGAAGAGTTAGAAGAAAAACAAAAACAAACAGATGCTTATGTTAAAAAACACTTAACTATTTTAGAAGACTTTAAGTTTCTTATCCCTCCTCTTACTGCTGATGAGTTGCACAAACTCGAAACAAGCATCATAGCAGAAGGCTGTCGCGACCCGTTGATGGTGTGGGACAAGGGAGAGGAATGGATATTAATAGATGGGCATAACCGATACCAAATCTGTAGTACGCATAACATAGATTATAATATTCTGCAAATAGAATTTGAAGATGCTGAGAGTGCGGCAAATTGGATAGTAAACAATCAACTCGGCAAAAGAAATGTTACAAGCGAATCTAAAAGCTATCTAAGAGGCATACAATATAGTAGAGAGAAACGAAGAGAAGCAAATTGGCAAAATCTACGACAATACGCAAACGTAGAAAAAAAGGAAATAGATGTGAGTGGCGTTACCTCAGAAAGGTTGGGCGCGCTACACAAAGTTTCAGAAAAGACAATAAAACGCGATGAAAAATATGCCATAAGCGTAGATAAAATATGTGGTAAAAACAGAATTTTAAAAGCGCAAATTTTGCAAAAGCAAATTATATTATCCAAAGGTAAACTTGAAAGTTTATGTGATGAACCAAGCGAAAAGTTAGAACAACTGGGTGAATGCCTCATGCAAGGCTCTACCTTTTCACAAGCATACGCTAACGTATATCCAAAACCTAAAGAAGATTTTAATCACGAACTACACAAAAAAGAAATACATATAAATAGCATCAAAAAAAACATAGTTAAGGCATTGGATACTGTTGTAAAAACAGGCGACAAAACACACATAGAACAACTACGTGCATACCTTCTTGAATTAGAACAAAATCTTTCTTAATATATTTAATTTACCTTTTAATCTTTAATATCATGGGACGTAAAGCAATTCCTCGCGAACGAAAAAACAATCCTGACAAAATGGGCGACTGGACACAAAAGTTGTTCCCTTATTTCCAAGAGCATGGCTTAGACCACGTTACAATGGATGAAATTGCAGGCTTTTTAGGAAAAAGTAAAACTACTTTGTACGATTACTTCCAAACTAAAGAAGACTTACTTGCACTTATCATCAACGAAAAACTTGAAGCCATCAAAGGTTTTCTAAAACCTTTACACGACGGCTCTAAAGATTTCAAAGATAGATATAAAAATGCTATCACATATCTTTCAGAACAAGTGTCTGATGTTACCAACACTTTTTTGCGCGATTTGCATCAACTTTTCCCTGCATTGTGGAAAATGGTTATGGACTTCGTAAATGAGAACGGTGGTATCATGAAAGAGTTCTATAACAAAGGCGTG
>JAYTNK010000678.1:0-6800 GCA_043748375.1 Cytophagales bacterium | reverse complement strand
TACTGCCATAGCTACACAGACAGGCTCTTTTTCGGGCTATTCATTTGCAGTACCCTCGAATATTGTAAAGAAAGTTATTCGCGACTTGATGGAGTTTGGTTCTATTCAACGGGGGTATTTGGGCGTGAGCTACTTGCCTGCCTTCAATAGCAAAATTGCGGAAGAAAAAGGTATTAAAGGAATTAGTGAAGGGGTTTATGTGCAAGAGGTAATACCAGGCGGAGGCGCGGCACAAGCAGGCGTAAAAACAGGAGATGTGATAATCGGCATGAACGGTAAAAAAATCAGGTCAGGTCCTGAACTTTTACAAGAAGTGGCAGGCTACCGCCCCAATGACAAGATAGCCTTAGAATTATTTCGAAATGGCACACGCAAAACTATAGAAGTAACCCTCAAAGCTAAAGATGGTGGTACTAAATTACTTGCTCGAAAAGATAACGAGGCTTTGCGCAATCTTGGCATCGAAATGGAAGACCTGACAGCCAATGAAAAAGCTACCCTAAAAATAAAAAATGGCGTGCGTGTAAGTCGTATTGGACAAGGCAAACTACGCCGAACAGGTATGCGCGATGGCTTTATCATCACTTCCTTGAACGATGAAGTTGTAAAATCTACAGATGATTTTACCCAAAAATTAGCCAATGCGAAAGGAAGTATTGTGATAACGGGTGTTTACCCTGATGAACAAGGCGAATTTTCTTATGGATTTATGCAATAGACCGCTTGCGAAGTAAATAGGCTTCTTGCGAAAGTATTTTGTGTGTTTTAGGGTACATCTCAAAGCAGAAAAAGACATTTTTTATGCTTTGAGAGGCTTTCGCAAGAAGCCTGTTTTAATTACCCAAATATGTAAAAATGTGGGAGCAAACGCTGCCACATTTCTTTGATTAGGCAAGACTGATGGAAGAAATAAACTGGCGATTTATTACTTTTTTTATATTTATCATGCAAAAAAAGTTTTTTTATTTAAAAAAGCACTATATTTGCGAATGAATTAATTAAACTTGCCCTAAATCTTGGGTAAGTACACTTAAACCCACTCTTTGTACGTATGGCAAAGATAAAATATTATTATAATCCCGAAACTTGTTCTTATCAACGTGTTCGCACAAAACCGCTTGATATTATTTTGAACTTGACCGTGTTTTTTACGCTTGCCCTTGTGTTAGCTATTGGTTTCACTTCCTTGTATGGCAAAATCTATAAAAGTGAACAAGAAACTACCCTCAGAGAGGAGAATCAGGAATTACTTGAGCATTATAATCTTTTAAATAAGGAATTAACAAGCGTGCAAGGTATTTTAGAAGATATACAAAAACGCGATAATAACGTTTACAGAGTTATTTTTGAAGCTCCTCCCATAGCGAGTTCTGTGCGAACAGCAGGCAGTGGTGGCTCAAATAAATACAAAGATTGGCTGAAAAAGGGATTGAAAAAGGAAAAACTTATTATCAATACAGCCGAAAAAATAGACGAACTCAAGCGCAGAATGTATGTGCAGAGTAAATCGTATGATGAAATTTCACAACTTGTGAAAAACAAAACGCACATGTTGGCTTCCATGCCTGCTATCCAACCCATAGCCAACAAAGGACTTATCCGCCTAACATCAGGCTTTGGCTTGCGTGTCCACCCTCTTTACAAAGTTGGGCAATTCCACCCAGGTATAGATTTTGCCGCACCACAAGGCACGCCTATTTATGCCACAGCTGATGGTGAAGCCCTTAAAGTAGAATATGAATCTGGTTACGGCAATCATGTCATTCTTGACCACGGATACAGCTATAAAACTTTATATGGACACATGGTCAGCTTCAATATAAAAGCTGGGCAGAAGGTAAAACGAGGTGAATGTATTGGCTTTGTGGGTAGCACAGGCTTCTCTACAGCTCCACACGTACATTATGAAGTGCTTTACAAAGGCGAACCCGTTAATCCTGTTTATTTCTTTTTCAAAGACCTTACGTCAGAAGAATACGAAAAAATACTCGAACTCGCTAACAAAGAAAATCAATCACTTTCTTAGGTATAGAAAATCAATCTATCAATCGCCGCTTTGTAACATAAGCAGCTTGCCTACCTATGCTATGAGGTGCATAATTTGATAACGACATAATAGTTGGCTCTTCAAAAATTATTGTGGGAGCTATCGATATCAAGTTGCGAGTACCAAAAAGAAGTAGCAGAAGGGTAGTTTTGATGGTGGTACTCCTCCTTTTTCTCAAAAACCCACAACAGTATGTCGGATTTTTGGCTATCCAAAAACTGATTACCGCCACTACTTTCCAGGAACTGATTTTGCTTGTCTGACAATTTTTGTGGAGACGTTTTTTGAGTTGCCCTTTTTGTAAGGCAACATCTTTATTTTGCCTAATTTTTAGGGTGTTTATAGCACAAAATGTGTTAGAATAGCAAGGGCAACCACAAGAGATTGCCCCTACACTTTTTACCATCACAAAAATTGTCAGAGAACCCTGATTTTTTTCCAGCGTTTCTTTAATTAAGTACTTTATTTACGCTTAATCGCCTGTTTGTACGGCATTTTCACTTTCGCAATGCTTATGAATTACAGCGTTTACTGTGCCATGTCCTAATTTTTGGGCGAGTTGCCAATCCGCACACGCTTCTTTCAGCTTCTTTAGGTCAAAATAAGCCAAACCACGCCAATACAATGCCTCTGCATCTTGTGGATATAAGGTGAGCAAAGTTGTAAAATTTTGTATGGACTGGTTAAATTCAGCTAAACGATAATGTGAGATACCAAGATTAAAATAGGCATCTTTGAAAGCTGGCTTCAAACGTATAGCTTCTTTGTTATCATCTATAACTGCTTGATAATGGTGTGCCTCATAATGAAGTTGCCCGCGTTGATAATAGGCTTCAGCAAGTTCAGCATTATATGCTATGGCTTTATTGTAGCATTTCATAGCCTTTTTATAGCTACCATCTTTTGCATAATCTATGCCTTGTTGCAAAAAAAGTTCATCAGGCGTTTGGGCGCAAATGCGCCAAACGTATGTGAAGTAGATAAAAAAGAATATGGTATATTTCATACAGTTACTTCTTTCAAATAACGTTCTTTGATGATAGCGATATGATGGTTTTCGTGTCCACCTATAATAAATCCAAGCAAAAGGACTGACATAGGCAAATTGTTGGCAGTGCCTACAAGCAACATGGTTTCGGCATCAAAACTGCGAAATAGCTCTATAGTAGCCCTACGCACCATCGCAAACTCGCGAGAGAGGTCAGCCATACGTCTTTTTTCAGCTTGTGCATGAACCACATAATCATTCTCATTGAAGCCAGGTAGCTCGGTAGTGTCCTTACGTGCGATACGCAATGCGCGATAACTCATAATGCGCTCTACATCAATCAAATGACTCACCACTTCTTTTAGCGTCCACTTGCCTTCTGCATAACGGTAGTTGCCCTCTTCTTCTGTAACATCAAACAATAGCTTTTGTGTATTCTCTTGGTTGCTGTTTAAGATTTCGATGAGGCGTTCATCGCCTACAGTCTTTATGTAGGTTTGGTAAAATTCAGGTACATGGGGGATTTGATTCTTGCGCATATTGGATTTGTGATTTTGTGATGTATTTTATTTACGAGTTTTATTTTAAGTACTAGTATTTAATTTTTTACAGGCAATAAGTTTGTAAATGTATGAAAGTTGTATGCAAAAATAGTTAATTTTCTTAAAACTCGGCACTCTTTCCCCAAACTTACCTATTTTTTTGTAGATAACAAAAAAACTTGCTACCTTTGGTAAAAAAATACGCTCATGGAAGTACAAAATGCTATTCAACAACCTATAGAGGTACTGCTCAAAGAAATAGAATTGGAAAATCAAATTCGACAACTCTTAGACGAAACCCAGATTTATTTTGACTACAATCTAGTCAATTTTAGCGAACAAGGCGAAATGCCTATGCTCAAGCTCGACCTCATCACTATCAATCGCGAGCATAATCACAAATTTCTTTTCCATGCGGTTACAGCGAATAGCAAAGTCTCCTTATTGCGCGAGATGATTCGCTACATTGATGATTACAAACGTCATCAGGAAAACTATCAAATAGAATGGATGCATATCAAAGACCAAGACAAAATGCAAAACTCGTGGTTTCGTGGTAACGACATTTTTGATATTTTGAATAAATTTTACTACAGTAAAGAGAAAAGCCAATTTAAGATTTTCAAAATTGAGCTTAAACCTATGAGTTAATCACTTTAAAGTATCAATAGGGGGCAGGCAAGGGCTTTATTTCTCCCTTCAAACGGAGTTCTAAGGTTGTCGAAAAGCCATCGTAGTAGTCAATGAACCACTCGCCTGCCCGAAAGATAAAGGACATATATCTCCACTTGTCAGCCCCTCGCATGGTGAGATTATCGCCCTCTTCAGGCTTATACTCAAAGTCAAAGCATTTTTCACAATTCAAATGTAGTAAAACCCATTCGACATTCAAACCCGCGCCAAGGTCGGCAGAGGCAGGCTCATATTGACCTTCCATAATAGGCTCAAATTTATTCACGAACCTTGAAAGCGACCAACGATAGCCGACTGCTTGCGCAAGTGAGCTGTTTTTGTATCGCCTTGAGTTTTTTTGATGGTTTTTTTGAGTAGCCTCAGCCGTTTTGCAAGTACATAGGATAAAGCCGTTTTCAAAGTTGCACATATTGTTTTTACTAAAAATTACACGCTTTTCATTGCCTTATTGTAACGCAACAAGCCTTAAAAAGTTCAACGCTCTTATTATCACGCAAAAATACAAGTGAAATATGAGCCGTATCTGCTACTCAAAAAGAAAACTCGCTGGAAATGTATAGATAAATAGGCTTTTTTTGTCTATCTTTGCAATACTATGAACATTGAAAATACACTCAAGCAAAAGATAGCAGACGCACTCTTTCAAGTCTATGGCTTGCAAGACCAACCCATCACTTTGCAAAACACACTGAAAGGTTTTGAAGGCTCACATACTTTACTTGTATTCCCTTATACCAAACCACTACAGCGCAAACCTGAAGAAATAGGGCAGGCATTGGGCGATTATTTGCTACATCATGCAGGCATCGTAGGCAAGTTTAATGTAGTCAAAGGCTTCTTAAACCTTATTATTACTGATGATGCGTGGCTCGCCTCCTTTGTTGAAATGCGCCAAAATGCTAAGTTTGGCAACTTACCTAACAATAAGAAAAAGGTTATGGTCGAATTCTCCTCGCCCAATACCAACAAACCTTTACATTTAGGACATTTGAGAAACAACTTTTTGGGCTGGTCAATAGCCGAAATTTTGCAGGCAAGTGGCTACACAGTAACCAAAGCCAACCTTATCAACGATAGGGGGATTCATATATGTAAGTCTATGCTTGCCTACCAAAAGATAGGCAACGGAGAAACCCCTGCTACGAGTCGTCTCAAAGGTGACCATCTCGTAGGCAAGTATTATGTAGCCTTTAATGACTTGCTCAAAGCACAAACGAAAGAGCTTGTGGCACAAGGAAGCACCCTCGAGGACGCTGAAAAAAATGCTCCTATCATGCAAGAGGCTCAAAAAATGTTGCAGGATTGGGAAGCAGGAAAGCCTGAAGTAATAGCCCTTTGGAAAAAAATGAACGATTGGGTATATGCTGGCTTTGCTGAAACATACCAAAAAATAGGCGTTAGTTTCGATAAAATTTACTATGAATCAAACACCTATAAATTAGGTAAGGACATTGTACAAGAAGGATTGAAAAAACAAGTTTTTTATCAAAAAGCTGATGGCTCTGTATGGATCGACCTTACCGCAGAGCACTTAGACCATAAAGTAGTGCAAAGGAGCGATGGCACGTCTGTTTACATCACACAAGATATGGGTACGGCAGATTTGAAATTCGAAGACTTTCAAATCGACAAATCTATTTATGTGGTAGGCGATGAACAAGATTATCACTTCAAAGTGCTATTCCATATCATGAAAAAAATGGGTAGGAGTTATGGCGAAGGAATGTATCACTTAAGCTATGGCATGGTGGAGTTGCCTCCCAAAATTGACAAAGAAGGTGTTTTGAGGCAAAATAAAATGAAATCAAGAGAAGGTAACGTAGTAGACGCAGATGAAATGGTAAGCGAGATGCTTCATATAGCCGCAGAAAAAACTAAAGAACTTGGTAAAACAGATAATTTAAAAGCAGACGAACTGCCCAACTTGTTTCAAATTATTGCGTTGGGTGCTTTAAAATACTTTTTGTTAAAGGTAGATCCTAAGAAAAAAATGCTCTTTAACCCTGAAGAATCAGTTAATTTTCAAGGTGATGCCGCCCCTTTTATCCAATATAACCATGCGCGTATTTGTGCTATTTTGCGTAAGGCAACGCAAGATGCTGTAGTTAGTACGCCCGAAAGTTATGCTGATTATGCGAGTTTACAGCCTACGGAGGTCGAGCTAATCCACTTGTTATCCGCCTTGCCTGCCTACGTAGGCGAGGCAGCGGAAACATACAACCCCTCTATTTTGGCGCAATATAGCTATGAATTGGCGAAGGCATACAGCAAATTCTTTTCTGTTTGCTCTATCTTTCAAGCCGATACAGAGGGCGCACGTAGCTTTCGCGTAGCACTTTCTGCTCAAACCGCCCACAATCTAAAATTTGTGTTGAGGTTATTGGGTATTGATGTGCCTGAGCGTATGTAAAAAAAACAGTTCTCTGGCAATTTTTGTGGGGGTAAAAAGTAGGGGCAATCCCTTGTGGTTGCCCTTGCTATTATAACACATTTTGTGCTATAAACACCCTAAAAATTAGGCAAAATAAAG
>JAYTNK010000677.1:0-1931 GCA_043748375.1 Cytophagales bacterium | reverse complement strand
ATTTATTTTGGGCGCGAAGTTTCAAACTTCGCACAATGGAAGACTACTAATCTACATCATCAATACTATAATCACAGCTACAAGATAAAATCTCAAAGTGTGTGATAGAAGATGTACTCATGCCCTGAATATCTTGTCTTCTTATTCCACTTTTTATTTGAGTGTCTGAAGGTAAATGATGTCTACTTTCTGTGTATTCAGAAAATTGTGTGTGAATAGTATCCTTTCTTTCTCCGCGAGAACCATCGATGTGAGTAACAATTGCTGTAACCCTCCATATTCTTGACTTCATAGCCATACCTATATCAATTATTTTTTATCTTTTGCCTACTCTCTTACACGCTTTTCGGCTTCCACGTAAAAACTTTTCAATTTTCTGGTTCAATTTTTTGCATTTTAAATTAAATATCCTAGTTTTGTGAAAGAATAATTATAACTCATTTGCATATAAAAACGATTACAAAAAATGAAAATAGGCGAAAAAATTAAGAAATTTCGTGAATATCGCGGTTTCAAACAAGAAGTATTAGCAGAAAAGCTACAAATGACTCAAGCAGGATATAGCCGCTTAGAGCGTGGTGAGGTAGATATCCCTTTCAGTAGGCTTGAACAACTATCTCAAGTGCTTGATGTGCCTTTGCGAGATTTGGTAAGTGTTGATGAACAAGCTATGATAAATAACTATATTTCAAGTAGTCAGCTTTTTACAACTAATGGTTCTGTAATTGCGGATAAAGAAGTATTAGCGAAGCTCGAAAAACAGTACGAATCGCGCATCGAAGCCCAACAAAAAGAGATAGACAGGCTTCATGAACTGCTAAAACAAGCCCTAACCAAATAAAAATAATCTAAACCCCTATACAAAATGGAACAACTCATCATTAAAACCCTCACATCCTCGTTTGAGGAACACGCCCAAAACCAAGATGGCGTAGAATTTTGGTATGCCCGCGACTTGCAGAAACTGCTGGAGTATCAGCGTTGGGACAAGTTTATGAATGTCATCGAAAAGGCGAAAGTTTCTTGCGAAAATGCCTCTGAAACGGTTGAAAACCATTTTTCCCATGTGGGAATAATGGTTACTGTAGGCTCAGGCGCAGAACGTGAAATCGCAGACATTGTGCTTACGCGCTATGCGTGTTATTTGGTTGCTCAAAATGCAGACCCTCAAAAACAAGCAGTTGCGTTTGCCCAAAGCTATTTTGCGTTGCAAACACGTAGGCAAGAACTTATAGAAGAACGTATCAAATTGGCAGAGCGTTTGGAGGCAAGACAACGTCTTACGGCAAGCGAAACTGTCCTTTCAAAACTCATCTATGAGCGTGGAGTTGATGACAAAGGTTTTGGACGCATTCGAAGCAAAGGCGACCAAGCCCTATTCGGAGGCTTGACTACGCAACAGATGAAACAGCGTTTGAATGTACCCAATCATCGTGCTTTATGCGATTTTACGCCTGTCGTTACCAATTTAGCGAAAGCTCTTGCTACTGAAATGACCAATATGAATATCAAAAATAAAGACTTGCAAGGCGAAGCAAGCATTACCACAGAACACATAGACAACCATACAAAAGTACGTGGTGCGTTGTTGCAAAGCAATATCGTGCCTGAAAACTTGCCTGCGGAGGAGGACATCAAAAAAG
Source organism: Cytophagales bacterium (assembly GCA_043748375.1). Classification (GTDB taxonomy): domain Bacteria; phylum Bacteroidota; class Bacteroidia; order Cytophagales; family Microscillaceae; genus RDXI01. The sequence goes on along the minus strand of JAYTNK010000677.1, from coordinate 288 downwards.
TAGAAAGACGCGTAAAATCGCAAACTAAAAAATCTCTGCAAAAAAGCGGGAAATTAATCGAATAAAAAACAGGCAAGACTCCCGCCTTGCCTGCGTGGGTAGGCAAGATTTTTATCTCGGCAGAAAAATGCTTTGCATTTTGCAAACCCGCTTCTATTTGGGGTGCGAAGTCGCAAACTTCGCATAACGGGGATTGGCTTGTCTATGATTTGGTATTCTTTTGAAACATAGTATTACACCTTATTTCTGCTACGGTTTTTTTTCGCAATCCTTGTTTCTCAAGTCCAG
>JAYTNK010000676.1:0-4574 GCA_043748375.1 Cytophagales bacterium | reverse complement strand
GGGACGCAAAATTCCTGAAAAAGTATTGGGAGTTGCACAAATTATAGGTATGGTATTATTACTTGGACTTATGGTTTTAGTAATTGGCAATGACATTTTCAAAATAATAAAAGATGTGTGGGCATATTTTGCATAGCTTACCTTTTAAAAATTAATTCTAAAACCACCTTCCCCTTATAAAAATTCCATGAAAAAAATTGATTTTGATACCATTGTAGCCGCCTCTGACAGGGTAAATGCGTTAGATGACGCAAAGGTAGAGGTATTTATCACACAGTTTACCGAAGCACAACCTGCCTTAGTAAACTATCTCTTGAGTACTTACGAAGATGATTTGAGCGAAGCTCAAAGCGAGTATATGTTTTATTTGGCTTGCAAAATTTGGGAGGCAATTCATACAGCTTACCCTACTGCACCCATCATAACAGATGACGATATAGACAAAGCCGAAGAAGAAAATGAGCAGATGCTCAACTATCTTGCTGATGAGAGTGATGAGGGTTTAGAGAGCTTTGCTGAAATACTTTTGCAAGATTATGCGCAAAATGAGCTTATGGAGTTTGTTATTGTAGCTATTTCTGAAAGTGAGGAAGAAGAGGAAGAAGACCCAGAAGACGATTTTGAACTTGATGATGATACGCGTGGCATATTCTTTATAGCCCTTAAAACGCTTATTGACTGCTTTGACAAAACTATAGCTTAAGCACCTTGGATAGGCTTATGATTTATTTATAAGCCGTCCAAGTATTTACTTTACTATTCACGTATAGCCAACTCGTATGCTTCAATCTATTTGTGTTTATTGTGGTTCGCAAAAAGGGGCGAATCTTGCCTACCAAACAGCTACCGAAATGTTTGGCAAATTGATGGCTGAACAGTCTATTCGCTTGATTTATGGTGGTGGCAATGTAGGGCTTATGGGCATCGTTGCTGAGAGTGTGATGGTACATGGAGGCGAGGCTGTGGGCGTTATCCCACGTTTTTTGGTGGAGCGTGAGGTAGGACATACAGGGCTTACGCAGTTGCATGTGGTGGAAAGTATGCATGAGCGTAAGGAACTTATGGCATCTTTAGCTGACGGTTTTGTTATATTGCCTGGTGGAATAGGTACTTTGGAGGAGTTGTTTGAGGTGTTTACTTGGAAACAATTGAACCTGCATAACAAGCCTATTGGTATTTTAAACGTTGCGGGCTATTATGATGCCCTGCTCGCCTTTCTACAACACAGCGTTGCACAAGGCTTTTTGCAAGAAGACACTTTGTCATATCTATTGGTGGAAACAAACCCTGCTATACTTTTGCAAAAGATGCTTGCCTACCAACCTACTCGTGCATTTGACAAGGAGAAAATTTAAACAAATGAAATATAACTTATTGTTTTTTGTACTTCTCCTTGCGCAATGTGAGCAGAAGCCAGCACAGCAACATATTTCTCAAGGTCAAAAAAAAGAGTCAGCTTTGCCTACTGTATCTGTTATTCAACGGCTTGCCTACCCCAAAGCAGATTCGGCAGAACTTGTGTTTTATAAAACACAATACTACGCTGCAAACGCCTTGCAGAAAGTTAAAGAGGACGAATTGAAGAATTGGGGTAAAATATTAGAAGCCAAATACGAAAAAAAGTTTGTACAAAAGCACTACAGCAAATATTTTAATCTTGCCTACCGATGCACAGAAGCAGAGGCAAATTCATTGGAGTATATTACGAATGTGTTTTTTAAGTATGTTTACCCACTTTATTTTCGATACGAACCCGAACACCCTTTCCAAATCGTTTATTTTGCTAATAAGCCTGAATTTACCGAACACACAAGTTCAGATGCGTATGGCTTCTATCAACCAAGCACTAAAACGCTTTTTACTTACGCACATTCAGGCGAAGGCACACTTTGGCACGAATTGATGCACGCGTTTGTTGATGCGAATATAGAGCATAATATACCACAATGGTTTAGTGAAGGATTAGCCTCTTTTTATGAAATGGGAGGCATTCACAATAATACATTTGTAGAAGGTTATACGAATTGGCGACTGCCTCTTTTGCAAAAAATGCTTGCCAACAAAACCTATTTACCCTTGCCTGCCTTTGTAGCCGAAAGCACTATGAGTGAAGACAATGCGTATGCAAAGGCTCGGTTTCTGTTTTGTTATCTTTGGGTCTATGATAAGATGGTACCATTCACCAAAACTTATTTGTATGAACTTTCTGCACGCTATAAAGGCAAGGAGTTGGGCGAAAAAGCCATAGCAGAAATGGAGAAATTGGTAGGCAAGGATATTATTGCCATCGAAAAAGAATACAAAATATGGGCGATGCAAATGCTCCCATCGCAAAAACTGCAGAAAAGGTAAATTCTATATCGTTTGCAAAATAAAAATACTTGAAAAATGCGGTCTTTTTGCATTATTTTAATAAAATTGTAGAAAAATAACCTCGTATATCTTTCCCGATAACTATGACCTTATCCTCTCTCCAAAAAAAAGGCTATTTGCTTGTTGCTGTAGTATCAATATGCTTCCTAATGCCTACCGCACAGGCGCAAAAAATTGACATTCAACGCGTTGAGCCGCTGCATTGGTGGGTGGGTATGAAGAACCCCACTTTGCAAATCGTAGTCTATGGCAAAGACATTGCTGCCAATAAGGTAAGCCTTGCCTACCCAGGCGTAACATTAAGTGAAGTGGTTGCTGTAGAGAACCCTAATTATTTGTTCCTTTATTTGCTCATTAGCCCCGAAACGCAAGCGGGCAATTTGCCACTCAAGTTCAAAAATGGCAAAACAGAAGTAGTCCGCAACTACGAACTCAAAAAACGTGTGAAGGCAGGCGAGCAGTACAAAGGCTTTGATGCCTCCGATGTTATGTATCTTTTGATGCCTGACCGCTTCGCCAATGGCGATAAAAGCAATGACCAAATAGCAGGTATGAACCAAGGCTATGACCGCAAAAACGACTTTGGCAGGCACGGAGGCGACATTAAAGGCATTGTAAATAACCTTGACTATATTAAAGACATGGGGTTTACCACATTGTGGATAAATCCTTTGCTTGAAAATGACCAACCAAAAGAATCTTATCATGGCTATGCGATTACAGACTTTTACAACATCGACCGCCGCTTTGGAAACAATGAAGACTACAGACAATTGGTAGAAAAAAGCCATCAAAAAGGACTCAAAGTAGTGAAAGATGTAGTGCTAAATCATTGTGGTAATCAACACTGGTTTATAAAAGATTTGCCGATGGCGAACTGGATTCATCAATTCCCTACTTATACCCGTAGTAATTTCCGATTAGCTACAGTGCTTGACCCTCATGCGTCTAAGTTTGACCAAGATTTGATGGTGAAAGGTTGGTTTGATGAACACATGCCTGACCTTGATGTGCGCAATCGCTATTTGGGTGATTATTTGATACAAAATAACATTTGGTGGATTGAGTATGCTCAATTAGACGGCATTCGTTTGGATACGCAACCTTACCCACACAAAGCCTACATCACTCGATGGACAAAGGCGATTATGACCGAGTACCCCAACTTTAATATCGTAGGCGAGGTGTGGGAAGATAAACCTGCTGCCGTTTCTTATTTTCAAAAAGATGCAAAAACGCTTGATGGTTACAACAGCGAAATGCCCTCAGTTACAGACTTTCCTTTAGCGTTTGCTATCAGTGGTGCTGTGAACGAAAATGATGGATGGGACAGCGGTACTTCCAAACTTTACTATGTATTGGCACAAGATGGCTTATATCCTAACCCTGACAATAACGTTATTTTTGCAGATAATCATGACATTAGCCGAATCGCTACCAATTTCAATAAAGAGGTTAAAAAAATGAAAATGGCTACGGTAATATTGCTAACTTCCAGAGGTATTCCACAGTATTTTTATGGAACGGAAATCATCATGGAAGGACCTGGCAATAATCATGGCAAATTAAGAACAGATATGCCTGGAGGTTGGGAAGGAGATGAAGTGAATGTGTTTACGCAAAAAGGGCTTTCGGCTGACCAATTAGAGGTATTGAATTTTACTAAAAAAGTGCTAAATTGGCGCAAAACAAACAAGACTATTCATACAGGCAAGCTTATGCAATTTTTGCCTGATAATAATATCTACACCTATTTCCGCTATACCGAAAACGAGTCAGTGATGGTTATCTTGAATAATCATCCTACCGAAGAACGCAACGTTGATTACAAACGTTACGCAGAACGTTTGACAGGCTACAGTTCCGCCTACAATGTAGTAACGGGTGAAACTATCAGCGACTTGAAAAACATGAAAGTACCTGCTAAAACAGCTATAATTTTGGAGTTGAGAAAGTAATAGACTTCTTGCGAAAGTGTTTTTTAGAAGTCTAATACTGTTTCATGGCAAAATTATTATAATCACATGGTTTAACGCCTTGTTAAAGCATACAAAAAACAAGCACCTCGCTTGAAACTCCCCATCATTTTTGCAGGCAAGGCGCGAGTCTTGCCTGTTTTTATAAATATTTGTAAAGTTGCAAAAATATGGACATTAGGATAGCCCAAAATGGGTTTTGCAGCTTGGTAAAATTAGGCTATC
>JAYTNK010000675.1:0-5445 GCA_043748375.1 Cytophagales bacterium | reverse complement strand
ATTTATTTTTAATTTATTTTTAATTTATTTTCCGTTTTTTATTACACGCATATTACACGCATTTTGAAAATAAAAGCCCTCATTTTTGAGGGCTTTTTAATTAAAATGGACACACTGAAATTTCACTTCCTTGAGTTATGCCGTTATCAATTTTTTGATTTGTAGGCTTTGTATGCCCAAAAAATTGATTGATTAAATGAGTGCAATAATAGTCTTTTGGCTCAAAGCCTATAAGCGTAATAAAATCATTAGTAAGCTCTTGTTTTTTTACTTGCCAATAAGTTTTGTAACTGCCTTTTCTGTAAGAAGTAACAAAATTTATGATTTCCTCAATCATATCTTTTTCGTCTAAAAAAAGACTGAAATCCTCAATCATTCCTGCCGCTTGCACATCTATAGCCGTGCCTAATTTGTTAAAATAACTCGGAGAAACACTACTGATGTTGTTTCTATCGCCCCAACGTATAAAACTTTCTTTTGGGAACGCGCCAAGATTGGCGGCTATAATGCCTTCAATACTCATATCTGCTTCATCACTGTTACGCAATGCTTCAAGATACTCGCCTGCCAAAAGTGCAATTTCTTCCGTTATTTTACCAAATTTGTTGGCTATTTTCTTATCGCAAATGTTGGTGTAAATTTTTTGACCAACTTCCGTAGAAAATTCTTTTTGTTCTGCTTGGCTTCTGCCAAATTTGTTAAATGCGTTTTCCATTTTTTGGACTGTTAATTAGTGTTTTTTGATACTGTAAATATCTCTCACAGAAACAAATAACAGAAATTTTTAAGCATTTATTTTTAATTTATTTTCCATTTTTTATTACACAAATATTACACAAAAAAGCCTCTCAAATTGAGAGGCTTTTTTTAGAAAGGCAAACATATTGTTTTTTGAAATGGGTGTTTTCTTTTTACTTTACCCATATCTTTTTTGAATTGAACTGCATCACCAAAATATTTTTTTAGCAAATTAAAATCAGACTCTTCCGCCTCTAAATTGCGAAATTCGGCTAATCCGCCTGCTCCTACAAAAGTATCTTTTTGCGCCAAGTAAAAACGCATATCTTTATACACCATTCGGTGATGGTAGGCATTTAATAACGATATCCAATAGTCGCAATTCAAAATGATATTTTCATTATACCACAACCCAGAACCTTTGAGCAATCCTTGTGCGCAACCTGTAACATAGCCAGTCAATTCTATTGGCTCGTTGGCTTTAAACATCAATGGGTTTGGAGCAGTATTGAACCCAAACAGATACGCGCCTATCTGTTGGCAATTATCAGCCGTTTGCTCAATAATTTTTCGCGCAATTTCAGGTGGTACAATATGCGGTTCTTTGGGTTCAGTGTAAAGGCGGTGCATTGCCTTGATGTCATCATCAAGCATCATAACATTGCCAAAATGTTTGTATATCCAATTGCGCTTGGGAAGCAATCCAATCACCGAATCAGGGTGCGTAACAATTTCACAATCGGCATTATGAAAATAGTACGCCTCCTTTTGACTTTCAGCCACACACAAAATAACGTCTGAAACGGCTTTTTTTGTTAAGACTCTTTCGGGTCTTTTGTGGGTAGGTACTACGATTTTGATTTCCATGCTTCAGTAAATTGTTCAAAATGAATAATATGAGATAAGCCAACTTCTTGAGATTTGTAGCTTTGCATTTTCTCAAGTTTCAAGTTTTCTTTCAACCAATTCCAGTCAATTTCATTTTTGATTACAATCGTAACACAATTGTATTGCTCTGAAAATTTTGGCGTGATAGGGTAAATTGCCTTTTCTTCTTCAACCTCACCAATGGGTGTTTCAATGGATTGGCTCGAAAGGATCGCTTCAATGTCTTCATCTTCAAAGCCTGTTTGCTTGAGGATATCATCAAAATTTTCTTTGAGCAACAAATTATCCCAATTGCCCCCAGCTTGGTTTGCGACAAGCAAAGCGCGGCGGGCAATGTCTTCGCTCCAACACACACGCCTATACGTAAATTTTTCTCCTTCATAGATCACATATCCGCGTGCTACTGTTCCCTGTGCGGTAGGCGGTTCAAAAGTTTCTTCAATGACAAATTTGTCAGTTTCCAAACCAATTACTTTCATGCGCTGATTGGCAGATATGATTTCGTCAGTCGTTTCATTGTGAACGATACAACCCAAATCGCCAAATTCTTGCATCCAACGTTTCAGGTCTGCAAGCTGTTCTTCACTAATTTTGCGCGGGTTTTTGTGATAGTGTTTCATAAATAGTTAATTACAATTTTCAGTAAACGTAAAAAATAAGGGGCAATCCTATAGCCCCAATAGTACGCGCCTGTGCAGGCGCAAAACAAAAAAAGCATGACAAAAATCTTTTGGAAAAAATTATCTGTAATGCCTTCTTTCAGGTCTTCCCAATCAATTTTCATAGCGATTCGAGTTTTTTCACCATTTCATCACGTATTTTTTCATATTTAGCCAGTGCGGTTTCTGCCTTTTGCTTTTCCGCGATAGTCTTAGCCGTTGCAATAATTTTCTTTTGGCGCGAAACATTAGAGCGCGCGTTATCTAACATTCTTATAATGTCATCTTTCGTTTCTTTGTATTCGTCTGGATAGTAGCCAAACTTTTCAAAAAACTTTTTCTTCTCTACTATCTCGCCTATCTCCTTCTTGAAACCAAGAAGCTGTTGCATGACAAGCCTCCGCGCACTCACTACTTCTGCCTGATTATTTTTAGGAAAGTTATGCAGGCTCAAACGCAATATTTCTTTTTGACGAAAAAGATACGCATGGCGTTTGGTAAGTTCTGCCTGTTCGGGTAGCTCAACGACACTCGCGGGTACATCTTTGCCTTGGTAGGCAAGTCTATGCGTGTCATCATAGCGCGTAACACTTTCATTTTCAATTTTGCGCGCTTCTTTCCTAAAAACACGCACAATATCTGTAGTAGGTATAGTCAGCCCTTTGAGCTTGGCTATACTTTTTAGGTTTTCATATAGAGCTTCGCGTTTAGTGGGGCTTTCGCCACTCGAAAAAAAACGCACCAAATTCTGATTAGGGCATAGCTGTGCAAACAGCTTCTGCCCTTCAGAATAGGTACGCTCTTCATCAACCATCCAATCCAAAAGATGTTGCATTTCCTTCGCGCTAAGGAGCAATAGGTATTACGCCCGCATAAAACTTGCGCGTACCAACTCCACATGAAATAATAACCTTATCCATGTTCGAATCCGCCAACACTGTACCAGTCGTACTTTCGCTCGGCTCTCTACGTGCCGCTCTGCCGTCAGGTTCTCCAATCAAATGTCGGTTGCCAATCGTGTCAATGGCTACCAATACAAGGCGACCATTCAAACTGCCATCCAACATACGGGCTTTCGCAGGATTCATACCAGAAAAATCGCACTCAAGTTTAGCTTCCACAGCCAGTGAGCCTTTCTTGCCTACACTCGGAAAGCCAATTTTGCAAGTATCTTCATCAAACTCCCATTTTTTGAAAAACTTGCCTAATTTCATCACAATGTTGGCGGTCATCACATTTTCGGTAGGCGAGGCATCAAACGAAGGATAAGTCAAAATATCTTTCGCGTAAGCTACATACAGCGTTTTTACGCCGCCGCCAATCACACCACATTCTACAGCATCAATATCCTCAATTTCTACACACATAATTATTTAGAGGTGGGTTTAGTGGGTTCAACAACTTCAGCGTTTACGATTTCCTCAATGAGGGTAGATTTGGTTTTCACCAATTCTGCAAGCAGGTCTGGTTTTTCAAACGCTTCTTCTACAGTAATTCTACCATAGTCAGGCGAGATAAATTCTTTTACCTTGCCTACGAAGCGATACATTTTTTCATTTACCTCAAAAGCATCTACTTCTTCGGTAAACTTAACAGCTATTTTTGCCATATTATTTTTAAATTGGGATTAGCGTGGGTTAGGCTTGGTCGTTTATGTACAACGCCTCTGCATCAGCAAAGTTGTAGCACAATGTGAAGTGTATAGCACACTGAAGCACACGGATTTGTTTTACCGTATCAATTTTGTTAAAATCGCTCAAAGCATCAGTAGCCATGACAATGTTTTCTTTGGGGGTTAGAATAACGCGCCCTACGTTATTCATCCAAGAAGCAGGTACAATTTTTACATTGGAAAATCCATCTACAGACAGCCTTTCATATTTGTTGTTGTACGGCAATGCCCCATACGTGCTACGATAGTTTTCACAATAGGCATCATATTTCGCGTATGGTACATACAAGTTCATAGCCATGTCACGAAGCGCGGGCGATAACGCTTTGCACATAGTTTCAAACTTCGACACAGCGTTGGTGTTGTTAATAGCACCAGTCGCAACTACGTTCGTAATTTCGCCTGATACGATTTCATCAGCAAAGATTTTACCAAGCCCATCCACGATGGAGGTCGTAGTAGTGCCTGCAGGGTTATGCAAGCCTGCGTACACGCTTTGTTGATTGATTTCCGAAGCAATTTTGAGCGCGATTTGCTCCCAAAAGAATTTCTCATAAGGCAAATCGTTAGCGTTTACACCTGGTTGCGTAAGCATCACCAACCACGTATTATAGAAAGCAAGCGCATCATATTCCAAATCTACTTTACCCATTTTGGGGTTAAGTTTACGATAGCCAAATGATAGCGCATTCGCTTTAGGCTCAAAAGCAAGGCGATAGGGTTGCCCCAAGTCTCCTGCCTTCAATTTTGTCAGACCCGTTTCCTCTTTGATGTTTTGGTAAACGGTTATGTCGTCAGCCGCTTTCAACCCTAACAAAATTAAACCAATAATTTTATTAATGTTTTTTACAGCGTAATTTTGTATGATTGATACATCAAAAACACTTGCCATACTTTTTTATTGAAAAATGAGTAAATATTATTTTTTAGTATTATTTTTTAGTATTGTTTTGAAAAAACTATAAACTATGCAGCGTTGCGTTTTTTGGCTTCTGCTACATATCTCATAATTTCAATGCGTTCCTTCGTTTCATCATCAAGCTGGGTTTCAGATTGTGAAGCAGTAAGCATATCACCTTTAGCGTCTGTCGCTACGGTAGGCAAGTCGGCAGGCGTTTTTTTCAACTTCTCGTTTTCAGCTTGCAATGTAGCGACTTGCGCTTTCAATGCCTCAGCTTCTGTAGTTTTAGAAGCAACGAAAGTGTCGAACTTGTTTTGCATAGCCTCCATTTGTGCTTTGAAAGCCTCAAAAGGATCGGGGTTCGCGGCAATTTGGGCGGGTTTGGCGGGTTCTTCAACTTCGTTAGGCACTTTTGAGAAAAGCGACTTCACTTGTTCAACCCACTCTTTGAATGTACTCATATAGAAAGTAGAAAATTGATTACTGTTTTTTTGTTTTTTTTGCCCAAGTGAAACCGCTTTGTCAAAGGCATCTTGGGCAGTGCCTATGCTATCTATAAGCCCAAAGGCAAGTGCTTGTTGTGCGTT
>JAYTNK010000674.1:0-2752 GCA_043748375.1 Cytophagales bacterium | reverse complement strand
AACTTGCCTAACAATGTGGTATTGAGCAGTGCAGGCAATGAAGGTCTGTTTACACCCAAAGACCTTTTGTATAAACTTCCGCTTACTTATGGCGATAGTTATACCTCCACCAATGCTATATTGAATGAAAACTATGTGCTGAGTGTTCCCGCATTTGGCATCAGTCAAGCTCCTGTAGTACGCAAAGTTACCCGCAACAGAACTGCCAAAGTTACAGGCTGGGGCAAATTGAAATTGCCTGATAATGGTACGCTGATAGAAGTATTGCAAATAAAAATTACTGAAACAGGTCTTACCAACTACTTGCTGAATGGCAACACACCTCCCGCACAATTATTGACCGCGCTTGGTTTAGTAGAAGCTTCTTCAAGCACTGTCAATGCGTATATTTTCATTTCCAAAACCAATGGTATTGTGTTGAATATCAATTACAGCAATGCGTCAGGAGCGAATTTGGTAACGGGCGCAGACTACAAGGTTATCAACTAATGATAGGCATTTAATTTGAAAACACTGCTTCAACTCCTCTCCAAATTTGAAGGGGAGTTGAAGCAACAAATAAAGAAACATTTATTTATTTCCACTTTTATTACTATGAAAAACACAGTCTTAGCAAGCCTATTTTTACTCACGCCCTTCTTTACTTTTGCACAAATCAATTTTGCAACAGGTAGCTGGGCAGAAGTGAAGGCGAAAGCACAGAAGGAAAATAAACTTATTTTCGTTGATGTCTATACTACTTGGTGTAGCCCCTGCAAAGAAATGGCAAAGCACATCTTTACTAACAAAGAGGTAGGCGACTTTTACCAAGAAAAGTTTATCAACTATAAACTCGATGCTGAAAAAGGCGAAGGAATTGAACTCGCCAAAACTTACCAAATACAAACCTTCCCTGCCCTGATGTACTTCTCGCCACAAGGCGAGGCTTTGCACAAGGCTTTCGGTTCGCGTGATGCAGAAAGCTTTATAGGCTTGGGCAATATCGCTTTAGACCCCGAAAAGCAATATTTCACTTTGAAAAAGCAGTTTGGAAGTAAAAGCGAGGATAGGAATTTTATCGAAAGATTTATCCAAGCCTCAAGGCAAGCGCAAGATGAAGAAGGGGTAAAAAAACTTGCGGTGATATGCCTAAAAATGCTTCGCAATACCCCCGAAAAAGATTGGGGCGTGTTGGAAAACCAAACATTGGTGTTCGAAGCTTTGACTGTAGAGGAAAGCGTATTGCCAAAAGTAGCCAAGATGCGTGATGACTTCGAGCGGTATATACCCAAAGAGGCTTTTAATGAAAAGCTCTTGCAAACTTTCGCAAAGACAATCTCTGAAGCTATAGAAACGAAAAGTGAAGCGAAAATACAAGAAATCCGCGACAAGATACTCCGATATGTACCAAAGGAAGATACAGAGATGATGATTTTGCAGGTAGAAGAGATGTATTACATCAGTACTGACCAAACAGAGAAAGCAGAAATGGCTACCAAAAAACTCGCAACTTTTAGGGAGTAAACCTACTAAAATACACCTAAGCACCGTCGCCTGCGCTTTTCGAACACCCACAATGGTAGAAAAGATTTCAAAAACTTGTGTTAATTTTTTTGTGTTAATTTTTTTTTGGTTCTTCGAAAGTTATGGCGAGATTTACCAAAACCCCTCGCGTAGCCATGCTGTAAGAATCTCTTGTTAGTGCTAAAGGAACAAACGGACGCTTACAGCATGGCTAATTCTCGGCATACTTCCGTAATAACTTTCGAAGAACCTTTTTTTTAACACAAATTTTTTGGTTGTCAGACAATTAGTAAGTGTACCTAATTAAACGCACCTATCTTTTAGTGAGCCTTGTTGCAAAACCTTATCTACTAAACCACACCTAAGACAAAACGCATATCACATTTTGCATGGCGTTGACAAGTAGCAGTTTGTAAATGCTTATTTTTCGAGTATTTTTGATTTTATTAGGCGTTTTCAAACAAAGTGCATACTTTTGCATAACGAATAAACGCAGTTGCGTATATTAGCGAGTTAGCTAACACCCTAAGAACACCCTGCAAACGATAAGCAGACTACAAAATTCAACTTTAAAATAGCGACAAAGGAGAATGAAAATTGCAACTTTGCCGACAACAAATTCAACTATAAAAGTGCAATGACAGAAAAAAATGCAAAACCATTTTTAAAGTGGGCAGGTGGAAAAACTCAACTCATTTCAGACATTGAAAAATCAATGCCAAAAGAGTTGATAAATTCAAAATTTACTTACATTGAGCCGTTTGTTGGAAGTGGTGCAATTCTTTTTTGGATGCTAAACAATTTCCCGAAAATTGAAAAGGCTGTAATTAACGACATCAACGAAGACTTAATAAACACTTATAAAACCATTGCTTCAAGTCCCAAAGAACTAATTTCAAATCTTCAAATCCTTCAAAATGAATTTCACGATTTAGAGGGAAACGAGGACAACAAAAAACTATATTACTACCAAAAAAGAGACTTGTACAATACAAGAAAAACAGAACAAAGCGGACAAGCCGCCTTGTTTATTTTCATTAATCGTACTTGCTTTAATGGTCTGTATAGAGTGAATAGTAAGAATTTATATAATGTTCCAATGGGTGGGTATAAAAAACCTACAATTTGCGACAAAGAAAATATTTTAACAGTTAGTAATGCTTTGCAAAAAGTTGAAATTCTATGTGGCGATTTTGAAAATACTTTAAATTCAGCAAATAAAAATTCACTTTTCTACTTTGACCCACCA